>JAJZSH010000055.1 GCA_021822005.1 Deltaproteobacteria bacterium
GATTTTTTCCCTGACCTGGGCAGATATTGACCTCGCCGGGGGCGTAATCATGCTCAGAAAAACCAAGGGCAACAAGAACCGCGCCGCGTTCATGACGGAAGCCGTCAAGGCCATGTTGCAAGCCCGGACAAAGAGCGCACCGGCTGGGCTGGTATTTCCTGGCCGCAACGGGGTAAAGATCGTGCAAGCCTCTGACACCTTCACCCGTGCAGTTGACAAGCTGGGATTTAATGAGGGTATCGCCGACCGGGAACAGCGTGTCGTCTTCCATACCCTGCGTCATACCTTCGCCTCCTGGCTGGTTGAGACCGGCGCCGATATTTATTACGTTCAAGAATTGATGGGCCATTCTGACTTGAAGCTCACGGCCCGTTATGCTCACATCGGGGAAAACTCATTGAGGGCGGCGGTGCAAAGACTTGAGGCTGTAGGATGAAACGGCAAAGAATGGGTAATGCTTGCATGATACCAATAATAGGTATATTATGAAATGGACGGTAGAGTTTACAGGCCGGGCGCGGAAGCAAAAAGAGAAGCTACCCGCAAAGGTCCGAGAGATTTTATATCAGCTGGTGCGAGAGATCGAGGCCGCCGGACCCGTGCGGGGCGACTGGCCCAACTACTCCAAATTGTCAGACGGTGACCACCATTGCCACTTGAAAAAGGGCAAGCCCACCTTTGTGGCCGTGTGGCGAGAGAACAAAGGTCAAATTCGACTTGTAGAGGTGATTTATGCAGGAAGCCACGAAAAAGCCCCATATTGATGAAGACATGATCACCCTGCGTCTGCGCGTCCATCGGAGCAATGCCCCAAGGATCAAGGAGTATGTGGAAACTGTAGAGGCCGGGGATGGTCGGACTTACACCATTGCCGAGGTGTTCCCCGAATATGTGGGGAAGGAACAGCAAATTGCTATCCGGGCTTATCGCCACAGGGAAAACCTTACGCAACGGCAGCTTGCCGAACTGACCGGCATACCTCAACGGCATATCTCAGAGATGGAGAACGGCAAGCGGGTTATCGGCAAGGAACTGGCCAAGAGGCTTGGCAAGGCATTGAAGGCCGATTACAAGGTGTTTCTGTGAACGGCTCAATAAATCAGGAGAAAAAACCATGCAAGTAACAACTGACAGCGGAAAATTGAAAGACATTTTCAAACAGGCGATCATCGAGGCCATGGAGGAACGGAAAGACCTGGTGCATGATCTTCTTGTCGAGGCCATGGAAGATGCAACCATGATCCATGCCATTCAGGAGGGGGAGAAATCAGGGCCAGCAAGCCGGGTTGAAGTATTCGCCATCCTGGAAGGCAAGGCATGAAAACAGAGTTTCGCAAGAGCTTTTCCAAGGACTTGAAGCGGCAGGCCAGAGACAAGAACCTGTTGGCTCATGTTCAAAAGATCATCCTGGAGGTTGAGGACGCCGGGGACACCATGCAGGCCAGCAACCTGAAAAAGTTGAAGGCTGAAGGATCATATTACCGGATCAGAGTTGGCAGCTACCGGATCGGCTTGGTTATCGAAAACGATACCGTGGCAAAGGTGTTTCTGTGAAATACTGGATGGACGATCGATTGCGGATGGCGCTGTTGAAGGAAAAGGCCGCCTACCGTGATTTTTGGAAGGAATACGACGACGAAAGGATTCTGGCCGCCGACCGCGAGATACGAGAGTACTACGCCATGAACCCGAATCCTATCTGTGGCGGTCGAAGTGGTCCCGACCCTAACTGTTCGGCGACCACTGTGCTGTATGATTTTTTTACCGGCCTCTGTTCCTTCAACATTTTTTTCGAAGGGGAATGCCCTTGCGGAGAAGATCTGAAATCAGCCCTTTATGTGCTGAATCCATTTCACGAAGAAGTACCCGACAATCTACCGTTTCATTTCTACGTATGTCCGCCTGTGGCGCAACTGGTTGACTTTACGGATGACCCGTTTGCCGCATTAGACGGCAAAATAACCCCGGAACACCATTATCTGTTGTCCACCGATCTTGCCGTCAGCCACTTGCAGCCGTGGGGACGGTTGCTACGCATCGACCTTAGACGCAGCAAAAAAGACATCATGAAGGATATTAGTTGTTACCTCGACCGAGTGGCGGAACTACGGAAAAAACCTGTGGGATGGGCCGACAATTATAAAAAATGGCAACCGGATGTCTCCCGTGAACAAAAGGAGGCATGGCGAGACCTTCAAATATGGCGGATGAGACGGGGGCCACGCAAGAAGCCTTTTTTACAGATTAGCCGTGAACTCGGAATCAAAGTTGATGCCGCAAAAAAAGCCTTTGCCCAGGCCTATCTCCTAATTGAGGAACATCCACTTGACGGCAGTCACATTAAGAAACGCCTAAAGGAAGTCGACCTGGAAGAGTTGAGGCGCACCTGCGCCACCTGCCCGGAAAAGCCAGAGCGTGGTGGAACCTGCAAAGAACCCTGCCCCGATGTGCTGGCTTTCATAGAGCAAGACCAGATCCGCTCTTTCGGGCGGCCAACGCCGCCTAATATTATAGCAAACATGGCTAAAAATCAGGTCCTATCCAACAAGAAGAAACCATCCAGAAAATAAGCACCCCTCCTTATTTTCACCTTCCCATAGGCAAGAGTTGTTTTCTTTAACCCTTTAACCTATGTAGAGGTGTCACATGTACAATCTTTCCCACCTGGCCAACAAATGGCCGTCCTCTGTTGTCGCCCGTGAAAAAGTAGGTGAGTTTACCGGCGGCATCATCTCGCCCAAGACCATGGCAAATCTCGACGCGACCGGCGAAGGCCCGAAAGGCCGGATCACGGTTGGCCGAAAGGTGGCCTATCCTGTTGACTTGCTGATTGCCTGGTTGGAATCACGCGCCAAGCTGGCAAAGTAACGGGTGCCATCACATGACCGCCACAAAAAAAGCGGCTCTCCCCGCTCTGGTTGATCACCAGGGGAAAACCGCTTTTCAAAACCAAGATCAAAATACCATGTTTTCCCTAAAATATCAAACCCGCCGTCAACTAAAGCAGTTTGTTGTCTGCTTAGCTTGCCGGGGGATTATTTCGACTTCCTGGGCGGGCTGGATCATCGGCAAGATGGGGGTGGTGAATGATTAACTTCGAGCAGATCAACCAGACCGCACTTGACCGCCTGCCCGACCTTTTGCCGGAACTGCTGCCCGAAGGCCGCTTTCATGGCCGGGAATTTCGTTGCGGCGACTTGATCGGGAACCCTGGGCAATCCCTTTCCGTCAACACTGATACCGGCGTATGGTCTGACTTCGCAACTGGGGACAAAGGCGGCGATCCGGTTTCATTGGTGGCTGCGGTTCGTGGCGTTTCTCAGGTTGAGGCAGCGCGATGGCTGGGGAGAACCGAGACCACCAGGACAACCCCCAGACCGAGACCTAAGCGCAACCCGGAGACATGGAAAACCGTACCCGCTGACACCCTACCAAAATCAATCCACCACGATAAACACGGCAGACCATCGGCCACATGGGAATATAGAGGCCCGGCGGGTGAACTGTTGGGCTTTGCTTGCCGGTTTGATCCTGTAGGCCAAAAGAAAGAGGTTCTACCCTACACCTACGGCATGGACAGCACCACAGGGGAAACCGGGTGGAAGTGGAAAGCATTTTCAGCACCCCGCCCGCTCTATGGGCTGGATCGGTTGGCACTGCGACCAGAAGCACCCGCCCTTATAGTTGAGGGTGAGAAAACCGCCGATGCAGCGCAAAGGCTTCTCCCCGCCGTTGTCGCTATCACCTGGCCGGGTGGATGTAATGCTACTGCAATGGCCGACTTCTCCCCGTTGAAAGGTTGCAGGGTAGCTCTATGGCCCGATAATGACGATTCAGGGCGTAAGGCTGCGGAAGCCGTGTCCCGTGCTGCCCTGGAAGCTGGGGCGGTTGAGGTTTCCATCATAGAGGTGCCACCGGACAAAGCCAAGGGGTGGGATTTGGCAGACGCAGAGGCCGAGGGCTGGACACCGAAACAGGTTGCAGGATGGATCAAGGGACACAAGCGGCCCGTGGATTACCCCTCCGGCCAGGCTAAAGGGGCTAACGGGGCTAAAAGCCAAGCAGGGCAAGGAAATGCTCAGGGGCTAAACCGGGGCGAAAAGGGGCTAAAACTGGACGAAAGCCAGTTAGTCGAGATGCTGAGGCGGGCGAGGGAAAAATTTAAGCCTGTTGCAGGGGCAGCACCAGCCTATCCCGTTGATGCCCTGGGCCTGCTGGCCGATGCTTGTAAAACTGTGACCAGCGAGGGGCAAGTCGCGCCGGAGATGGCAGGGCAATGCCTTCTTGCCACCGCTGCGCTGCTGGTTCAATCCGTGGCGAATGTCCGTACCCTGGCCGGGATCAAACCTCTTTCCCTATTTGGCTTGACCGTCGCAGAGTCAGGAGACGGGAAAAGCACGGCAGAGGAAGCTGCACTGCGGGCGATCAGGGCACGGCAGCGAGATGATGGTCGGAAGTATCGGCAGCTCGTGGAGGAGCTTCAGCAAACGAAAAAGAAAAAAGATGATCCTGCCCCACCAATGCCATGCGAACCGTATCGGGTTATGAAGGACGGAACCGTGGAAGGCATACGCCGGAGCTTCAAAGAGGGCCTACCGTCACAAGGCTGTTTTACTTCTGAAGCTGCGGTAATGCTGGGCGGGTATGGAATGAGTGCGGAGCATAGAGGGAAATCTGCGGGCAATCTAAATGGTCTTTGGGATGATGGTGAAATGTCCGTAGCGAGGGGCACAGAGGGCCGTTTACAACTCTATGATCGGCGGTTGTCTATCCATTGGCTTGTACAGCCGGACGTTGCTTATCAAGCGGTCCATGACCCAATGTTGTCATCCATCGGTTTCTGGCCGCGTTTCCTTCTTGCCTGCCCGCCACCAAGCCCACCATTGAAGGCGCGGAGATTCGAGCCGGAGCAATTCTTGGCGATCCGCGAATATTGGGACCGCTGCGAGGAGTTGCTTGATCAAGCCCTTGGGGAAGATTGCTCCGGGGTACAGGTCATACCGCCAACGGCTGAAGCTGAAAAGATGGCGTGTCGATTCTACGAGAAAATGCAGATTGAAGCCAAGACAGAGGGCGGCGGGTTGACAATGGTCAAACCCTTCGCAGTCCGGGCAACAGAACAGGCCTTCCGTGTGGCTGGGGTACTGGCCGCATTTTCTCGCTACCAGGAGATAGACGTCGAGGCGATGAAAAACGGTATCACCTTGGCCGCATATTCCCTTGATTCCTGGCGGGCGGTATTTGGGGACCAAGACGACAACGCGGCGCGCTCCTGGGCCTTGTCGCTGTATGAATGGCTTTTACGGCAACCAGGCCAACAAGCCACCGAATCGGCCATGCTCCAGATAGGCCCAAAATCTTTAAGGTCAAAGCACCGGAGAGATACGGCACTTGCACTGCTGCAACAGGAAGGGATGGCGGGCAATGACCGGGCTATGTGGTGCGCCACCGCCGAGGGGGTGAGATAGTGAACGTCCTTGATATGCTGGCAGAGGTTTTTGATGATTCTCCAGAAATTAGCCCGTTTTTAGCCCCCCTTAGCCCGTCTTTAGCCCGGACCAATTCCGCGCAAACAAAGGGTTTTAGCCCCTTTAGCCCTTTTAGCCTGGGGGTGGGGGTAAAAAGCACAAGCCACCAGGAGCCGACCACCGAAGAGGCCAGCCCAAAAGTGGACTGGCTGAAACCCTGCCCTATCTGTTCCGGCCACCTGTTCACAGAATCAGACCGGGGCGGGTATTTCTGCAGCGAGTGTCAGACCTTGCCGGAAGGGGCCAAGCCCGCCCGGATCGTGGAAAGCAGGAAGGCCCAAAAATCGTCCGTCAAGATTACCAAGCTACGCAAGAAGCAAGTCAATTGCCAGGCCTATGAGCAGACGGGTGTCATGATGTCCACCGACCTGGATCATTGCAGGCAATGGCAGGGGTCATACTGTTCTGGTTGCGCCCTTCAAACAATCCATTGAGATAGTCGGAGAAAAAACAATCCATTGAAGCGATCACCGAAAGAGCCGTGCCATAAGTGCAATAGGTGGATTGGTGGCTAAAGGTTACATGGGCATGAAAGGGGATTGGAAATGAACAAGCAACTCAGACCGATACCCTACCCCATCGGCAGCGAGCGGCGGCGGAACAGCATAGCAACATCGCTTCACTACGGATGGGCCAACAACTACCGTGATGCCGTTGCGCAGGTTGTGGCTGCGAACAAGAGGGCGAGGAATACACCCATGCACGGTGAGCAGTGTGGAGCCAAAACGCGCCGAGGAACACCCTGCCAGTGCAAGGCGCTTGGGAATGGACGCTGCAAGCTGCATGGGGGCAAATCGACCGGGCCAAGGACACCGGAAGGTAAGCGGAAAGCAGCGGCGAATCTGCCTGATGCGAACCGTTCCGCACGGGCGCGTCATGAGGTTTGACCCACCAATTCAGAGGTGAAACATGAACAAACTCAAGAGTGAAATCAACAAAGCCACGCACTACCTGGCGCAAGTCAATCAGATTCGGATAAGGAATACCCTGTACGTCTTGACTGGACGGCCTGCACGTTCGGTGGACAGCGGGCCTGGTTTCTCTGTCCGGCAAAAGGATGTGGGGCTATGAGGAAAAAGATAAATTTTCTGACACAATAGGACCAATACGCGCACGCGAGGATGTGTACGCGCCGGTGCGGCCATTAAACGGCTGATACTGGAGGCAGACCAGAAGTATGAAGCAATTTTGTTTCTGGTAACAAAAAGCGAGATCGGCAAAGGGTAGTATATCCCGCGATCCCAAAAAGCACCACTTGTCCGCTTCTCTTTCGAGGGAGGCGGTTTTTTTGTTTCCGGTAACGGAAATACTTTGCGCCATTCCTTTTTAGGTGTATCGTTTCCGGTAACGAAAAGGAGGCCCTACCATGAAAGAAACATTACCGGAAACGAAAAAGAAGGGCAGGCCGAAAAAACACGACAAGGCCAGCGACCGGGTTAATGATTACCGGAAACGAAAACAGGCCGAGGGCAGAAGGTTGGACATCTTCTTGTCGAGCCAAGCGAGTTGGCGCATTATATCCCTGGCGAAGTCCTGGGGTTGCTCGCGGGGTGCCGCCATTGAGAGGTTAATCATGGAAGCAGATCAGAAGTACGAGCCAATTTTGTTTCCGGAAACGAAAATCGAGTTGGGGCCGTAGCGGTTACAGTGGCGGGAAGATCAAAAAATAAAAGTTGGACAGGAGTTGGACAAAATGAGGTTGAACAAAAAGTACTGTTTGCGAGATTGACCGAAAACCCTTGGTATAACTGGTGCGCCCGACAGGATTCGAACCTGTGACCTACGGCTTAGAAGGCCGGTGCTCTATCCGGCTGAGCTACGGGCGCCCATGTGCGACAGATATTAGAACGATCGGGCCAAGAAAGCAATACCGTTTTCGCCCCCGCATCCCTGGCCAAACCCTATGCTTGCTTCTCCACCTCTTTCCAGACAGGGCCTTTGGCGGTATCGACCACTTCGATGCCTTTTTCCGCCAATTCCTGGCGCACTCCGTCCGCCTTCTGCCAATCCTTTTGCCTCCTCGCTTCTTCCCGGTCCCGGATCAGCCTGTCGATTTCCGGGGCAAGGGGGCATTCCTCGAGCCTCATGATCCGGAGGACGGAATTGATCCGGCGCAGGGCCTCCAGGATATAGTCCTTCTGCTCGCGGTCAAGGAGGCCTTGGCTCAGGATGGGGTTGGTCTTTTTGACAAAATCGAACAGCGCGGCAAAGGCTCTGGAAACATTCAGGTCATCGTCCATGGCAGTGAAAAACCGGTCCTCCATGTCGGAGAGATAGGCAGCGACCTCCGGGTGGGGCAACCCCGGCGGCAGGCAGAGCAGCTTGCCGACAAAGCCGTCGAGCCGGCGCAGGTTCTTGCGGGCCGCGTCCAGACCGCGGAAGGAGAAATTGATCGGCTTGCGGTAATGGGTGCGGATCAGAAAATAGCGCATCTCCCTGCCGGTGTACCCCCTGGCCAGCACATCCCGCAAGGTGATGATATTCTGGTTGTCCGCAGACATCTTCTTGCCGTCCACCAGCAGCAGTTCGCTGTGCAGCCAGAACTTCGCCAGGGGCTTGCCGGTGAGCGCCTCAGCGATGGCGTTCTCGTTCTCGTGGTGCGGGAAAAGCAGATCGCGGCCACTGGTATGGATATCCATGGTTTCGCCGAGCAAATCAAGGGTCATGGCCGCGCATTCAATATGCCAGCCGGGCCGCATGTTCCCCCACTCGGTCGCAAAAAAGATGCCGCTTTTCAGCTCGCTCAAGGTCGAACGCTTGAGCAGGGTGAAATCAACCGGGTTTTCCTTTTCATAGTCGTCCAGATCAACGGTTTTCCCGACCTGAATCTTGCCCAAGTCCACGCCGGAAAGCCTGCCGTACTTGGCGAATTTCGAGATGTCAAAATAGATGGAGCCGTGTTTTTCGTAAGCGTACCCGTTGTCTACCAGCTTCCGGGCCAGGGCGATCATGGCCGGCACATGCTCGGAGGCTCTGGGATAGCCGGTGGCCTCCAGCACCTCCAGCGCAGCCATGTCCTGTTTGAATTCCTGGATATATGTGTCGGTGAACCCGGCGAGGCTCTCTTTGCGCAGGTCTGCTCCCTGGATGGTATTATCGTCCAAGTCGGTGAAATTCATATAGAATCTGACCTGATAGCCTGCAAGCGCCAGCACCCGGTGCACGAGATCGGCAACCATAAAGCGGCGGCAGTGGGCCAGATGGGCCAGCTCGTGGGCGGTGGGGCCGCAGGCGTAAAAAGTCACGGTATCCGGAACAATGGGCTTAAACACCTCTTTCTTCCGTGAGAGGGTATTGAAAAAACGCAGTTCCGCCTGTTGGGACTCCTCCGGTTCCTGCCTGGTGAAAAGCTCGGTGCTCAGATACTTCTCGCCGCCATCGGGGAAGATGACCACGAGCACCCCCTCCTTCAACTGGGCGGCGCGGGTCAGGGCCGCGGACATGGCGGCCCCGGAGCTCATCCCGGCAAAAATCCCCTCCTTGCGGGCCAGGAGACGGACGGAAGTAAACGCCTCTTCATCCGGGATGTTGATGATCTGGTAGGGCAGTTTTTTGTCAAAAATTCCGGGGGTATAGGACTCTTTCATGTTTTTGAGGCCTTGCAGCTTGTGGCCGAGAAAGGGCTCCACTGCAGTGATGCGCACCTCGGGATGAAACTCGGCAAAATACCGGCACAACCCCATGACGGTGCCGGAGGTGCCCAGGGTAGCGACGATATCCGTCACCCTGCCTTCGGTCTGCT
This sequence comes from Deltaproteobacteria bacterium, assembly GCA_021822005.1. Classification (GTDB taxonomy): domain Bacteria; phylum Desulfobacterota; class Desulfobulbia; order Desulfobulbales; family Desulfurivibrionaceae; genus Thiovibrio. Next base: position 9,271 of record JAJZSH010000055.1, read on the forward strand.
CCCAGATCTCCGGTCCGGTTGTCTTGTAATGGGTCAGCCAGTTTGCCGCACTGTTGAACTGGTCGGTGAGGAAGTAGCGATCCGGATACTGGCGGGCCAGGGCATAGGCCTGTTCGATGGCCCCATCGGTGCCGCGCTTGCCGGGGGTCAGGAGGATCTCGGCGCCAAAGGCCTGCATGATCTTGCGCCGCTCGATGGACGCCGATTCCGGCATGATCAGCTGGCATTTATAGCCCTTGACCGCACAGACCATGGCCAAGCCGATGCCGGTGTTGCCGCTGGTGGCCTCAAGCACGATCTTGTCCGGGGTCAGTTCGCCCTCAGCCTCGGCGGTTTCAATCATGTTCAGGGCAACGCGGTCCTTGACCGATCCTCCCGGGTTGAAGGCCTCCAGCTTGGCGTAAATGGCCACCTTCTTCAGGGGATTCAGGCGCTTGATGGGAATCAGCGGGGTATTGCCGATCTTGTCGAGGATGGAGTGTATTACCGGTTTGTTGGGAGTGTGCGATGGCGTCATGGTGGACTCAGCCTTTGGTGTACATCCCGGGAAACGGGAAAACAGCAGGATCAATTATCAACGATATCGGTAGAATACAACATAACAACCGGGCAAACCACCCATATTATTGTCCTCGCAGGGGGTGGTTTGCGAAAATGAGCCTGCGGAGGCGGGTTCGCATAAAAAAAGGCAAACCCCCCACCAGGGGAGCTTGCCTTGAACCAGCTGTGAGGCAAAGTGAAAAAAAGTCCTGTTTCAGGCTTCCTTTTCAAGCTTGACGCTGATCGCCACCTTGTAGAGGATGGAGAGAATGAAGAAGCCCGTGGCCCAGATGGCCGCGGTAATGCCAAGCTCCTGGGCGCTGGGGTAGTATTCGGTCACATAGTCCAGGGGGCTGGGGACAAAGCCGCCGAGCACCAGGCCAAGGCCCTTGTCAATCCAGAAAGAAATGAAGATGAGCAGGCAGGAAACCACCAGCAGGCCATCGGATTGCCTGGCCCGTGAGACAAAGATCAGCCCGATACCGGCCAACCCCATGACCACCGAGGCCCGCATGAAGGGCACCAGGTTGTTGAATACCTGATCACCATGGCCAAGGCCCCAGAAGAGGTAATCCAGGGTGTGCATGTGGCCGGGAATCTGGCTGTAGTAGGCGACAAAGAATTCGCAGCCCAGGAAGAAAAAGTTGAGCATCGCGGCATAGCCGATGATGGTCACCAGTTTATCCTGCGCCTCCCGGCCCACGTCAAACCTGGTGGTCCGCTTGAGGATCATGGCGATGATCATCAGCAGGGCCGGCCCGGCGGCAAAGGCGGAGGCGAGAAAGCGGGGGGCGAGAATGGCGGTGAGCCAGAAATGACGGCCCGGCAGGCCACAGTACAGGAAGGCGGTGACGGTGTGGATGCTGATCGCCCAGGGGATGGAGAGGTAGATAAAGGGCTTGATCCATTTGGGATACTTGATCCCCTTGTATTCGGACTGCAAGACCACCCAGCCGCAGAGGATGTTCAGGAACAGATAGCCGTTCAAGACGATCATATCCCAGAACAGCATGGAGTTGGGGGTGGGATGGAGCAGGACGTTCAGGGCCCGCATGGGCTGGCCCAGGTCGGCGATGATGAACATCAGGCACATGGCGATGGCGGCAATGGCCATGAACTCGCCCAGGATGACGATGCGGCCGAAGGCCTTGTAGTTATGGAGATAATACGGCAGCACCAGCATCAGGCCGCCGGCGGCCACGCCGACCAGGAAGGTGAACTGGGAGATATAGATCCCCCAGGTCACATCCCGGCTCATGCCGGTGATGCCCAGACCGTAGTTGAATTGCTGGACATAACAGAGACCGCCCACACCCATTATGGAGAGCAGGAAGAGCATCCATACCCAGTACCCCGTGCTTCCTTTTAATGCTTTTTCAATCATGATCTTTCACCTCAAATAATATAGAAGAGGGATGGATGCGTCCCTATTGCAGGATTCCGCTGGATGGTAAAGGATGTCTTCAGCACCTGGCTGATCTCGGAGTCGGGATCATTCAGGTCCCCGAAGACAAGCCCCTTGGTTTGGGCGGCGACTTCAACACAGGCCGGAATCTGGCCGATGGCCAGCCGCTCGGTGCAGAAATTGCATTTTTCCACAACCCCGCGCATCCGGGTGGGGAATTTGGGGTTTTCCGCCTTGATAAAGGGCTGGCCGTTTGCATCCTTGCCGCGCGGGTCGCGCCAGTTGAAGCTCCGGGCGCCATAAGGGCAGGCAGCCATGCAGAACCGGCAGCCGATGCAGCGGTGGTAGTCCATGGCCACGATGCCGTCCTTGCTCTTGTAGGTGGCCTTGGTGGGGCAGGCCCGGACGCAGGGCGGGTTGTCACAGTGGTTGCACAGGGTCAGGATGGGCATGTCCTTGAGTCCATCCGGCCGCTTGTACTGGGTGTTTTCAGGAAAAACATGGTTGTAGGATTCGACCCAGATCCATTTGATCTCATCCTTCCTGTTGCCGAAGTCCGGCACATTGTGGATGGTGTGGCAGGCAGAGACGCATTGGTCTGCCAGACCGGGATTCTCGGTAAACTTCTTGACATCAATGACCATGCCATAGCGTTTGCCGGTGGGAGCAGCGGCTCCATGACCGCCCGCAGCCTGCCCGGAGGCCAAAGCCTCGCCCTTGAGCAGGGTGTTAAAGGCCGAGGGTGCGGCAATGCCGGCAATGGCGGTAAGCCCGGCAATTTTCAAAAAATCTCTTCTCTTGCTATCCATGTTACATCGCCTCCTTCGGCTGGAGATGACAATCCCAACAATACGGTTTCACGGAGGTATAGTTGTGGCAGGCGTCACAGAATTTTTTCTTGTCGCTGTGACATTTCATGCAGCCATTCTGCAGGCTCCGTACATATTCGGTGCCGTTGGCGGTTTTCCCGGTGCGGGCGCCGTCTTCGCGCAGGATGTCATCACGCCACTGGTTGAGCAGCACCATGTGCGAGGTGCGCATCTCCTGGACCGGCGCAACACACTCCGTGTAGTCCTTTGGTTTTTCAGGTTTAGGCAATTTGCTGGCATCCCCGGACTTATACCAGATCGGGGAGGTCATGAGGCCCAAGAACAGTATCAACGCAGGTATGATTCTTCCTTTCCCGTACATGGCTATCAGCCCTCCATTCCTGCAAGTGGCTCAAAACGGAGACCCGTTTCACGCTCTTTTTCTCCCTCCATGACCAGGGCGTTGCCAACCAGCTCGGACAGGCCGCAGACCCCCACGTCGGGATTCCAGTAGTTCATCAGACTCGTCAAGGTGGCGCGGTCGATGGCGCAGACACAGGAGAGCATATTGACCGCATGCCTGTCGCGCACATATTTGACCGCATTGGCCCTTGGCAACCCTGCCCGCATTCTCAGCTCCATGATCTCATCGGTGTTCAAGCCGGTGCCGCTGCCGCAGCAGAAGGTTGACTCCCGGATGGTGTTTTCCGGCATCTCGTGGAAATTATTGACAACATTCTGCAAGACATACCGGGGCTCTTCAATCAATCCCATGGCCCGGGCCGGGTTGCAGGAGTCATGATAGGTTGCAATCCGGTGGTCGTTGCGTTTCGGGTCCAGGTTCAGCTTGCCGTGCTTGATCAGATCCGCGGTGAACTCGCTGATATGGACCATCTTGGTGGAGGCCGCATTGTCGAACCGGGTTCCGGTGATGGGCGAGGTGGGCACCTCCAGGAAGTCGGCCGGGCCGTTCATGGTGTCCATGTACTGATGGAGCACCCGCCACATGTGGCCGCATTCGCCGCCCAGGATCCACTTGACCCCCAACCGCTTGGCCTCGGCATACATCTTGCCGTTGAGCTTCTTCATCATCTCGTTGTTGGTGAAGAGCCCGAAGTTGCCGCCCTCCGAGGCGTAGGTGCTGAAGGTGTAATCC
>JAJZSH010000056.1 GCA_021822005.1 Deltaproteobacteria bacterium
TCCTGTATATCTATTTGATTTTAAATGAAAAAACCAGGTGATCTTTCCGGGTTCTATTTTGGTTGGCGGATAGCGCAGGGAAGGAGGGTTGGGGTAGATTGTTGTGTATCTCATTGAAGATACAGGTTTTTGTCGTTTTTTAGGTGCCTGGTTTGCTCAGTATTGTGTGGGATAATTTTGCGTCCACTTCGCCATGGCAATCGGATCAAAAAGTGTCCTTCATGTTAAATAACTTGAAACAGCATGTGTTCGAGAAAGATATGAAATGAATTGTTGTAGAATTCTAACTCCCTGCTTCTCTACGAAAAACAGGAATCTGGAAAGAAAAGAGCGCATGATATTTAGTTGTGGCGCGTATCTTGCTGTGTACCATGATCGACAAGGGATGCTGCGCGGGAAAAGCCCATTGCCGAATAAGCGTATGCACAGAAAAGGAGGAGGCCGGGGAGAGTTTAAAAAATATTCTGGAGAGGAAAAACTCCTCAATCATCGGGTGGCGGCCCGGGAAATAGACCTTGCTCCAGAAAACACCAGCAACTGTCTGGGTACAGGCTGGAATTGAAAATTGAAAGAAGCTTACGAAAAGTCCCTGGCCGGGAGTGAGTTAAAAACTAGTACCTTGTAACACTCAAATTAGTCCCTCCCCCCTTGCAGGGGAGGGTTAGGGTGGGGGGGAGTCGTCATGTAGACGCCCAATTGTTGCTTCACCCACCCCCTAACCCCCTCCCGTCAAGGGAGGGGGATGCGAAATGAAAAACGTTACAAAGATACTAACTGTTAATCTGTACGTAAAAACCTTAGGGAGGAAAAATCATGTTGACCACATTCTCAATCGCTGAGGTGGCAGAGGGAAAGGTTGCCACCCCGACCGTGACCAAGGCCACCATCCTGTGCGCGCTCCTGGCCCTTGTCGGTGTCGGCGCCGGTCTGTATGCCCAGGTTGTCGGGCATGAGCATGCCTTTGCCAACACCAGGGAGATGCCCTGGGGTATCCTGATCGCGAATTATGCCTATTTCGCCATCATCTCCACCGGGCTCTGCCTTCTTGCCGTCCTGAGCCACATCTTTGGGCACAACCGGTTGACCCCGCTCGCCAACCGCATGGTGTATCTCTCCATCGTGGTCATCTTCGGCGGTTTCACCATCATCGGCCTCGAGCTTGAAAATCCCCACCGCATGCTCCTCTACAACATGCTCTCCCCGAACCTGACCTCCAACATCTGGTGGATGGGAACCCTGTACAGCATGGCCGTGGGCTTCATGTTTGTCGAGTTTTACCTGATCCTGACCAGGAAATACTCCATGGCCGTTACCCTTGGCGTGCTTGGGGCCCTGGCGGAGCTTGCGGCAAACACCAATCTGGGCGCGGTGTTCGCGACCCTTTCCTCCCGGCCTTTCTGGTACGGTTCCCAGCTGCCCGTCTATTTTCTTGCCTCGGCCGTGATGACCGGTTCCGCCGCGATCATCCTGTTCAGCGACTGGGCCTGTAAGATGCGGGGCGAGGAAATGAGCCAGTCCACCTGCGAAGGTCTCCAGGGTGCCGGCAAGGTTATGTTCAGCACCCTCGTGCTGCTTGCCATTGCCACGACCTGGAAGTTCATCGCCGCCTTTGCCGGTGGCACAGAGGAGGCTCGTCTTGCCGCCCTGAGCCTGATCCAGGGACCGCTCGCCATGAATTTCTGGGTCTTCGAGACCGTGGTCGGCATGCTTGCCCCCATCGTGGTCATGACCCTGTCCCGGATGAAGAGCCAGCAGGCCCTGTCCGCTGCAGCCCTGATGGTTTTGGTTGGCGCGTACTTCCAACGCTACGACATCGTTGTCGCCGGTCAGATCGTGCCGATTTACAGCGGTTTTGGTGAGCTGCCGACCTATCTTTCCTATATTCCCTCCGTGTCCGAGTTCCTGGTCGCCCTGGGTGGTTTCGGTGTTGTTGGCCTCGGGTTCCTGCTCGGCGAGCGGTTTTTCGGCAAGGCCTTCCGGCACAGCGGCCATCATTGATCACTGCCCCACGCGAGGCTGAGTAAGCCGTCGTTCAAAATGTGGAACATTTGGATGCCATGACCGGCATAAGGAGCCGTAACGAATGGGGAAGGAAATTACATGTTATTTCGTGACGGCTCCTAAAAGACAAATGACCTCCCGCAGGCTGGAAATCCTGCCCGCGGGAAGCTCAAACCGGAGTAGAGACAATGATATCTGACAACAAGGCAATCTTCACCATAGGAACCGCGGCGAAAATGCTGGAAGTGCATCCGCGGACCCTGAGGATCTACGAAAGGGAAAACCTGGTCACGCCTTTACGGAACGGGCAGTGGCGCTACTACACCATGGATGACATCAAGTGGATCCAGTGCCTGCGGGACATGATCCATGAGCATGGCATCAGCATCGCGGCCATTAAGAAGCTGTTGCAGTACACCCCCTGCTGGAACATTGCCGATTGCTCCTTTGAGAAAAGAAAGCAGTGCACGGCTTTTATGTCCAGCGGACTTGTTCCCAGAAAGATCAGCGTGGAACAGAGATCAGGGGATGTTGCCGCCTGAGCGATGGAAACGGTTTTTTTAACAAGGAGAACGACAATGACCACCATCACGCAGTTTCTGGATAAAATCAATATCGGTGCCGTGGGTGTGAACGAGGCAACGGGAAGCATTCCGGCCAGGGTTTCTTTCCAGCAGGTCAGCGAGGCTTGCTGGGGAATTGCGACCTTTGCCCTGTTTCTTCTCTTGGGGCCTTTTTCCGCCATTGCCGCTGTCTGTAGTGTGATCTCCCTTGCAAAGCAGGGGAATGGGGCCGAGCCGGAGGGGATGTTCTGAGGTGCGGTTCGGCGAAGCAAATGGGGGTGGGATGGACGGAGTCGACCATGATTTCTGTGATCAGGAGTGAGTGACCAGTTATGGAAAAACAGGCTGGTCATTGACCCTTGGTTGCAGGGGATGGCGCAAGGCATAAAAAAAGCTGCTCGATTGAGCAGCTTTTTTTATGCCTATGAAACAGAAAGCTTATTTGTGGCAACCGTCACATTTGGTCGGGCCCTGATTCTTGGCTTTGTGGCAGCCCTGGCAGAGGGCGTGGCCCTTCTTCATGTCCCACTTCTTGTCCGCCGGGAAGTTGGCGTCCTTGTGGCAGACATCGCATTCATTTTTGGCCTGATGCTTGGCATGGGGGAATACTGCGGGTTTCTTGGCTGCATCGGTCTTCAGGGTGATGTCGGCCGGGCCCTTGTCTGCGGCAAGAGCGGAGCCTGCAACGGCAAAGCCGAAAACAAGCGCGAAGGCTGCGGAACAGATAACGGATTTCTTCATTGTTCTTCTCCCTTAATACAGTTGGTTCATAAAATTGGGTTTATGAGTCCCCATTCACCTACAAATGTTGTTTTATAAACCCACTTGCCAAGCCTTGTCAAGCAGGGAGAATATTTTGGATTCAGTCGGTTTGTTCCTTGTGGCTGGCGGCTCAGATCAGCTGCCGCCGTAGCTATGCAGGCCGGAAAGCAGGAAGTTGACGCCGTAGTAGGTGAAAATTACGGAAAGGAAGCCGAGCACGGCCAGCCAGGCGATGCGCCGCCCCCCCCATCCCCTGGTGAATCTGGCATGGAGGGTTGCCGCGTAGACAAACCAGGTGATCAGCGACCAGGTTTCTTTCGGATCCCAGCTCCAGTAGGTGCCCCAGGCGGAGTTGGCCCAGACGGCGCCGGTGATGATGCCGGCGGTGAGCCAGAGGAAGCCGAAAACCAGGGTCTTGTGGATGATGTCGTCAATCACCTTGAGCTCTGGCAGGGAGGCAAGGAGGGAGCCGGGGGCCTCGTTCGCCTTCCGGTCCTTGAGCAGATACATGATGCCCATGCCGCAGGCCACGGCAAAGGCCGCATAGCCTATGAAGCAGGTGATGACATGGGCGATGAGCCAGTTGCTTTGCAGGGCCGGGATCAACGGCTTGATTTCCTTGCCGAACTGGGGGGAAAACGAGGCATAGGCCATGCTCAGGAAGGCAAATGGCATGGAAAAAGCGCCCAGAACCCTGTTCTTGTACTTCAACTCAAGGCCGAGGTAGAAAATGGCAATGGCCCAGGCGAAGAACACCAGGGACTCGTACATGTTGGAAAGGGGCGCGTAGCCGATGCCCTCCTGATACGATTCGTACCAGCGCAGGCCAATGCCTGCGGTGTTGATCAGGAACGCGCAGGCTGTGATCAGCGTGGCGAAAAGGCCGAGCTTTTTTGCCCGAAAGACAAAGATTGCGATGTAGAGCATTGCGGAAAGAAGATAGGCAAACGTTGTAATGCCCAGAAGTTGTGAACTGTTCATGGCAGATCCTTAAGCGTTTTGAAACGTGGAGTCGTGTGTGAAGCACTCGACCAGGGCGGCAAATTCTTTTTCAAAGGCGATCCTGTTTTTGCTGGTGGCGCCGCAAACCAGTATCCGGCAACGATCCTCGCTTTCTTCCCGGACAATAGAGATCCAAACTCTCCGGTGCGAAAGGAAGAAAGCGACGTAGAGGCCTATCAGCATGAGGGTGCACCCGATATAGACGGTCCAGACGCCAGGGTCTTTCGCCACCTGAAGGCCGGTGGCGTAGACTTGGCTTGCCTGGAATTCATATGCCGCTGTCGGGCTGGAAATGGTCTGGGTTGCGTTGTTGTCCATCCAGAAAACGCTGGGCTCGCCCTGTCCATCGGAAAACCATACCTTCAGCGTGCCGACATCGCCCATGCGGCTGCGGACCTGCTGGTTGATAACGCCGAAATCGATATCGGTTTCAGGCCAATGGATTTTCTGGCCAAAGGGAATCTGGAAATTCTGCCGGACATTGGTGGCCTTGTTGGTGATGCTGATGTTGAAACCCTGCATGGGTTCGTAGCTGGACTGGTAAAAGGTGATCCCCTTGTAGCCAAGAGGATCGTTGACAATGATCGGGCGGCTGAATGTCTTGTTTGCCGTTTCGTCCCGCACGGTGAGTTCGGAGCGGAATTCCTTGGGGGTCGATCCGTCCGCATAAAACGAAACATTGAAGTCGTCACATTGCACGGTAAAGCCAAGGGGGATGGGTTTTTCGGTGCCGGTTTCGTAGACGGTGTCGGTGGCGCTCCCCTCCGGAATCATGACGCCTGCCTTGAACCCGAACAAGGAGCCGATGATGGCCCCGGCAAAAATGATGAGGATGCTCAGGTGAACCGCATAGACGCCCAGGCGACTCCAGGCATTTTTCTGGGAAAAGAGGAGCGAGCCGGTCGGTTTATTCTCACACTGCGCCTTCCAGCCGCTTTTTGCAAGAAGGGTGGTGGCGATTTCCGCAAGGGCGGCGGCATCCCCACGGGTATGGAACACCTGGCGGTGCGGCATTTTTTCCAGCCGTTCAGGATCGGTGTCAAGGTTGTTCATCACCACCATCTGCCAGACGTTGGGCAGGCGGTCGATGGTGCAGACGATGAGGTTGATGCTGAACAGGAAAAGCAGACTGATAAACCACCAGGAGTTGTACATGTTCGGCACATCAAGCATCTGGAAGAACTGCGCGGTGCGCTGGCCAAAGGCCTCGATGTAAAATTCGGGCGGGTTTTTTTGTGGAATAAGCGTGCCGATGATGGAGGTCGTGGCCAGGATCAGCAGGGTAAAAAGGGCAAGCCTGACGGACGCGAAAAAACGCCACGCCATGTTTTCTGTTTTTTTCATATGCGCCTTGTGAACGGGGTGATTTTTGGGGTAATGTTGAGATAATGGATGGAGAAAAAGACAGATGGTTCTGTCTTGATGGCAATGTAACCCCGTTGGGTAATTGTCTGTATTCTCTACTCGTGTTTGCCTTGGGCTGTCAATAAAAAAACTCCCAATGATGCGGGTATTTCAGCCTGAGCCGGGCTTTGGTTGTATGCCGCGTCTGTCGATGGGGGTCGGGAAGAGTGGCATTTGCTCCTGTCTGTAGCAAGACACCGCTTTTCCCCCGGTTTGTTCCGGTTTTTTTAGGAGCCGTTACAAAATAACTTGTACAATTCTAGCCGTGCTTTTCCCGGCGTGGACAAAAAAAGAGAACAAAATACTTGTCAAGCGCAGGGAGAAGGTGTATACATTTTCCTCTTTGAAAAGGGACCAGGCCGGAAGAAATCAGGCTGTCTCTGGATAATGATTTCACGATGCCCGCTGGCGCGGTTTGTTAAAGGAGTTTTGTCATGTCGAAAAAATGTGCGATTTGTGGAAAAGGCCCGACCACCGGCAACAATGTAAGCCATGCCAACAATAAGAACAGAAGGCGTTGGCTGCCGAATCTGCAGCGGGTAAGAATGGCCACCTCCGGTGGCAATGGCATGCAGGTTCGGGTTTGCACCCGTTGTATCCGTTCCGGCGCCGTGGCCAAACCTGCCTGAACATTCCCCAAGATCGGCATTGACAGCCCCTGCTTCTTGTCAAGGAGTCGGGGCTGTTTTTTTTTGGGGAAGCTCCGGCAGGGATCAGTCTCTGCCTTCGGGCGATTTCCTTCCGATCTCCTCCGCGTGACTCAGGTTCTCCTGGCCTCCAGGACGCCATCAAGCTGCTGCACATGCTGCAGCAGGCGCAAGAGATGTTCCCTGCTGTTTATTTCAAGAATTATAGAGATCCTGGCGATCCCGCCGCTTGAGGTTGTGGCCTCAAGGGTGAGGATGTTGGCGTCGTCATGGCTGATCGCATTGCTGAGCGCGGCCAGCAACCCTTTCTGGTCGCGGGCGATAACCTGGATCTGGGCCCGGTGGGTGGCCTTGATGTCCTCGGCCCAGCTGACGGCGATAAGACGCTGCTGGTCTGCGGCCCTGAGGTTGGGGCAGGACGCCTTGTGCACGGAAATGCCCCGGCCTGAGGTGATGAAGCCCACGATCTCGTCTCCTGGTACCGGCATGCAGCAATGGCTGATTTTGGTGAGGACATTATCCGCTCCGCTCACCAGGATAATGTTGTCCCTGTCCTGCTTTTTCCTCCCCTTGGGCGGAGCCGCCTCCTGAACAATATCCTCCGGCAGGGTGTCCCGGATTTCCTGGGGCTGCAACTCCTTGACAATGGCCTGAACCGTCATTTTTCCCGAGCCGACCCTCCGCATGAGGTCGTCAAGGGAGTTGCAGGCAATGGTCTTGAGGAGTTCCTTGAGATGGCCGGTCTTGATCAGTTTTTTCAGGCTGATATTCTGTCTTCTCAGCTCGCGATCACAAATATCCCGCCCGACCTGCAGGGTCTTTTCCCGTTCTTCCTGGTTGAGCCACTGACGGATCCGGCTTTTCGCCCGTGCGGTTTTGACAAGGCCGAGCCAGGAGCGGTTTGGCCTTTGTTTGGGCGAGGTGATGATTTCGACCAGATCGCCGTTTTTGAGCCTGGTTTTGAGCTGGGCAATGAGCCCGTTGATCTTGGCGCCGGTGCAGTGATTGCCCACCTCGGTATGGATGCTGTAGGCAAAGTCAATGGGGGTGCTGCCCTTGGGAAACTCTTTTACCTCGCCGGTTGGGGTCAGGACGAAGATTTCCTCCTCGTAGAGTTCACCCTTGACCGCATCAAGAAATTCCCTGGGGTCTTCCAGCTCCTGGAGGGTGTGCACCAGTTGCTTGAGCCATTTGAAAAGCCTGGCGTCCTTCGAGGTGATGGCCTTGCCTTCCTTGTAGGCCCAGTGGGCGGCAATGCCTTCCTTGGCAACCTGATCCATCTCCTCGGTGCGGATCTGGACCTCCATGAACTCCCCGCGCAGACCGACCACCGAGGTGTGCAGCGACTGATACATATTGCCTTTCGGGGTGCTGATGAAATCCTTGAAGCGCCCATCCACCGGTGTCCACAGCGAATGGATGATGCCCAGCGCTTCGTAGCACTCCTTGACCGAGGGGACGATGATCCGGAAGGCAACCTTGTCGTAGACCTTCTCGAAGGAGATATTCTGGGCCACGAGTTTCTTGTAGATGCTGTAGAGATGTTTGGGACGACCCAGCACCCGGAACTGACTGAGACCATGCTCGGTCAGTTTCCGGTTGAGCAGCGCCTTGACCTCATCGACATAGATTTCCCGATCCGCCAGGGAGGTGTGGATCTTGATGGCGAGATCCTCGTATTCCTCGGGGTGGAGATGTGAGAAGGAGAGGTCTTCCAGCTCGCGCTTGAGCCAGTCGATCCCCAGGCGGCTGGCCAGGGGGGCATAGAGGTCCATGGTCTCCTGGGCAAACTCGACCTGTTTGTCGCGCTCCACATGCCGCAGAGACTGCATGTCGTGCAACCGGTCGGCCAGCTTGACCAGCAAAACCCGGATATCGGAAGACATGGCCAGGAGCAGCTTGCGGATATTTTCCGCCTGGTAGGCGAGGCGGCTGTTGAACTGGACATCGGTGATCTTGGTGGCGCCCTTGACGATGTTGGTGACATCATCCCCAAAGGTCTCACGGAGGGTTTTTTCCGTCTCCTTGAGGTCGGCGGCTTTCTTGAGAACGCCGTGCAGGAGGCCGGCGCAGAGGGTGGGGACATCAAGGCGCATGGTCGCCAGGATGTCGGTGACCATCAGGGCGTGGTACAGATAGGGTCGTCCGGAAAGGCGATGCTTGCCCGAGTAAAATCCCTCGGCAAAGGCATGGGCCTTGGTGAGCAGGGCGAGGTCTTCCTCGGGCATGTAGCCCCTGGCCCGTTCGACTATTGCTTCTATCGTAACCATGCGGTTGGCGGAGGTATTTTTGGTTGTTTCGGCCCGGTCAGTCTGGCGGGGCCAGAGCGTCGCGGACCAGGTCAACGAGTTTTGGGCCGGCTTCGGCCAGGGGCAGGCTCAGGGTGGCGCCGGTGGCCCGATCTCTGATTTCCACCACCCCTTTTTCGCTGAAGCTCTTGCCAACCATGACCCGGTAGGGGATGCCGAGGAGGTCCGCGTCCTTGAACTTGCTGCCCGGCCGCTCATCCCGGTCGTCCAGGAGCACTTCAATTCCGGCATTGCCCAGGTGGCCATAGAGTTCGTCGGCCGCAGAGGTGAGCGCCTCATCCTTGGGCGAGAGGTTCAGGAGGATGACCTGGAAGGGCGCGATGGGGAGCGGAAAGATAATCCCGTCCTTGTCATGGTTCTGCTCGATGGCCGCGGCAACGGTGCGGCTGACCCCGATGCCGTAACAACCCATGATGAAGGGTTGTTCCGCGCCCTGGTTGTCCAAAAAGCTTGCCTTGAGCGCCTCGCTGTATTTGGTTCCCAGCTTGAAGATGTGGCCCACTTCGATGCCGCGGGTCAGCTCCAGGTTGCCGCCGCAGGTTGGGCAACGGTCTTCGCTGGTGATCTGGCGCAGGTCGGCGATGGTCTGCGGGGTAAAGTCGCGATTGAGATTGGCATTGAGCAGATGGAAATTCTTCTCGTTGGCGCCGATGGCGAAGTTGTGCAGCCGGGTGAGCTCGTTGTCCGCCAGCATGGGGATGGTCAGGCCGATGGGCCCCAGGTAGCCGCTGGGCGTGCCGGTGGCGTCGAAGATCTCTTTGTCGTCGGCCAGCCGCAGGTTGTCGGTATTCACCCCCAGGGCATTGGCGAGCTTGACGGTCTGCACCTCGTGGTCCCCGCGGAGAAGGACCGCCACCGGCTTGTCTTCTGCCATGTAGACCAGGGTCTTGACCAGCTCCTTGGGCGAAATGCCCAGGAATTCCGTGACCGCAGCCACCTTTTTCTTGCCCGGGGTTTCGACCTTTTTTAAAGCGAGCAGGGGGGGCGTCGCTGGGGATGTTGGTGTCTGGCAGCGTCCCTTTTCCATGTTGGCCGCGTATTCGCACCCCTTGCAGATCACGATGGTGTCTTCGCCGGTGTCGGCCAGCACCATGAACTCGTGGGAAAAGCTGCCGCCGATGGCGCCGGTGTCCGCTTCCACCGCCCGGAAGGCCAGGCCGCAGCGGCTGAAGATCCGGTGGTAGGCATCGTGCATCTTCCGGTAGGTCGCGTCGGCCCCATCCTCGGTGGCGTCAAAGCTGTAGCCGTCCTTCATGATGAACTCCCGGCCGCGCATCAGGCCGAAACGGGGCCGGATCTCATCCCGGAACTTGGTCTGGATCTGGTAGAGGTTCAGGGGCAGTTCCCGGTAGGAATGAACGTTGAGCCGGATCAGATCGGTGATCACCTCTTCATGGGTGGGGCCGAGGCAGCTTTCCCGTCCGTGCCGGTCGGTAAAGCGGAGCAACTCGGGGCCATACTTTTCCCAGCGGCCGGATTCCTGCCAGAGATCCCCCGGCTGAACCATGGGCAGGAGCAGTTCCTGGGCTCCAGCCCGGTTCATCTCCTCGCGGACAATGCGTTCGACCTTGCGGATGGCGGCAAGGCCCAGGGGCAGGTAGGAGTAAATGCCGGAGGAAAGTTTGCGGATGAATCCGGCGCGCAGCAGCAGCTGGTGGCTGACTACTTCGGCCTCGGAGGGGGTTTCTTTCAGGGTGGGGATGAGAAGCTGGGAAAAACGCATGGGGCACCTGGTGAATGTTTGAGTGTGAACCTTATTACTCCCCCTCTCTCGACGGGAGGGGGGCGGGGGGAGGGTGAAGTTGCAACCTGCCGATTCGATAGTTGTTTCCCCTTCTCCCAAGCCCTCCCCTGCCAAGGGGGAGGGAACTTTTGGGGCTTTCGCAAACGTTTACAAATTATGCGCCTTTTGGCGCGATTCTTCGATCATGGCGTCGATTTCGGCCAGGAAAACGGCCAGAAGCTTGTCCTCGGCCACCTTTTTATAGAGCTGGCCTTTCTTAAAAATAATGCCGACCCCGTGGCCGCCGGCCAAGCCGAGATCCGCCTCCTTGGCCTCGCCCGGGCCGTTGACCACGCAGCCCATGACCGCGATCTTCAAAGGGGTCTCGATGTTCTGGATATGGCGTTCCACCTGTTCGGCCAGGGAAAAGAGGTTCACCTGGCAGCGCCCGCAGGTGGGGCAGGAGATCAGCTCAGGCCCCCGTTCGCGGATGTGCAGGCTGCGGAGCAGCTCAAAGCCGACGCGAATCTCTTCCACCGGATCGCGGGTAAGCGAGATGCGGAAGGTGTCGCCGATGCCTTCGTAAAGCAGGATGCCCAGGGCCACGCTGGATTTGACCGTGCCGGCAATGAGGCCGCCCGCCTCGGTGACCCCGAGATGCAGGGGGTAGTCGCATTGGGAGGACAACAGCCGGTATGCCTCCAGGGTGGTGAGCGCGTCCGAGGACTTGATGGAGATCTTGATCTGGTTGAAATCAAGCTCCTCCAGCAGCCGCACATTGCGCAAAGCGCTTTCCACCAGGGCCTCGGGGGTAGGGTGGCCATGCTTTTGCAGGATATCCTTTTCCACCGAGCCGGAGTTGACCCCCACCCGGATGGGCACCCGGTGCTGTTTGGCCGCGGCCACCACCCTGGCCAGCTTGTCCGGGCCGCCGAGGTTGCCGGGGTTGATGCGGATACCCTGGGCGCCGTGTTCCATGCTGGCCACAGCCAGCCGCGCGTCAAAATGGATGTCGGCGATGAGCGGGATGGAAATCTGCTCCCTGATCCGGGTAATGGCCGCAGCCGCTTCCAGGTCCAACACCGCCACCCGGATGATCTCGCAGCCCGCCTCGGCAAGCCGGTGGATCTGGGCCACGGTGGCGGCCACGTCCCGGGTGTCGGTATTGGTCATGGACTGCACAGCGATGGGGGCGCCTCCGCCCACCGCTACGTTGCCCACCTTGATTTGTCGTGTTTTTCTCCGGATTATCATGGTGCGGGATTATACACGTTTGCTTTTCTTCCTGCATCCATCTTTTGTCTGGCTGGCAACACGCCCGGATACATTCTCCAGTCCGTACCGTATGCCAGCGCATGGAAGCTCGGGTTGCTAGAACTCGCTTCGACGTAAAAAGGGGACGCCCCTGTTTTTTTCCGCCTAACCAAAAGCCTTTGACAAACAACGCAAGACGCTACTAGGATAGGCAGCCAACGCTATTGCTATGTTTGGGGAGAAAATACGGATTCCCCTGATTCTATCAAGGAGTTTTATATGCTGTCCCGAATGGCACTAGTTTAAGTTTTTTTTGCATGAGAAACCACCTGAAAATATTGGCTAAAATTGGCATAATTGCCCATGCGAAATACAATGCCAATGCTCCCCAGGATTTCATCTGCAGACCTTGCGTTAGTGAGCCACGATGCCTTAAGCGACGCCCAAAAAATTACCAGCGGCTGACCTCACCGAGGCATGAAATGAGAGAGATTCCGCACCGGAACAGATATCATGCTGCAATCGCTTAAACTAGTGCCATTCTATGCTGTCCCCGTAACTCCCCATGTAACGCGAAGATCGAGGATCAGAAAAAACACGCTGCAACCGTCTTGGTTAAAGAAATGTCCAGGGTGGCAACAGCCGAACGCGCTTTGCAGGATTTCAAAAATCGCCAGGAGGTGAAAGATGCGGGGAATAAAAAGATCACTGACAATCTCACTGCCCGCCTTCGTGATCTTGCTGTCAATGGCAGGCTGCGCGACCCACACGCAGATTCAGGACGTGGGGGCGGTGGTAGTGGCTCCAGCAGTCCAGGTTCCTCCGGTCCCGGCAATCGTCCAGACAACGGAGCCGAAACCAGCGGGGTACTTTCAGCAGACCTTGCTGGACTTCTTCAACGGCTCACGGTAGAGGCAGACGAAATCAACAACGCCTACATATCATGCCGGGAGGATGCCGAGGCGGAGAGGGCCAGATGATGATGGGGATCGTCAGGGGGGCGACAACCTGGCGGGGTAGTTTCCAAGAAACGCCTGGCACCCTGTGGCACTCCAATGGCACCCTGGAAGAAAAAAGGGTTTCCGTGATTAGCGAAAACCCTTGTGGTTGTATGGCTGGGGGACAGGGATTCGAACCCCGATAGGCAGAGTCAGAGTCTGCAGTCCTACCGTTAGACGATCCCCCATTAGGTGCCGGGCAAAGAACCGTCGAAAAATAGAGGAACAGGCCGATTATGTCAAGGAGAATTGTGGCCTGTCCCGAATGGAACTAGTTCAAGCGATTGCAGCATGATATCTGTTCCGGTGCGGAATCGCTCTCATTTCATGTCTCGGTGAGGTCAGCAACTGGTAGTTTTTGGGGCGTCGCTTGAGGCATCGTGGTTCACTTCGCCCTGGGCGTTGCCTG
The DNA here is from genome assembly GCA_021822005.1 of Deltaproteobacteria bacterium. GTDB lineage: Bacteria > Desulfobacterota > Desulfobulbia > Desulfobulbales > Desulfurivibrionaceae > Thiovibrio. The sequence goes on from JAJZSH010000056.1 coordinate 13,073, forward strand.
ATCGGGGTATTGGTCATCGCGTCATACAAATCACTGATCAGCCTGAAACGCTCTGCCCTGCTGATCTTCGCCTGATTTAAATGTGGCTCCCAGCTACGAA
>JAJZSH010000057.1:0-8573 GCA_021822005.1 Deltaproteobacteria bacterium
GTCCAGATAAAGGCCGGAACCACCCTGACCGCAGCCAAGCAGATGGAACAGACCATGGCCGGTTCCGGCTTCCCCGGGGCTTTCGTAGTGGCGAGATAACCCTGCCTGGGTGAAGGGGGGTGAGATAACTGAATGCCTAGAATTGCGATAAGTGTGGTTGACGATTCTTTACGAATGGTTGAACAAGGACCCAAAAAGGCTGACGATCAAGAAAGTTTTGATAAAAAAACGGTGATTCAAAAATGGCAAAAATTATTCTGTCGCCGCTGCCTGCGGTGTCGGCTTTGCCTTTTTTTGCTGGCGACCGGCTTTCTTGATCAGGTTGGCGGCTTTTGCTGAGGGGTACTGACAAAGTTCTGATAAAAGGTCTTGTCCACCCCTTTATATTTAGATGCAGTCCGTGCTTTTATTTTTTTTGTCACTTCGTTTTTTTGTAAGTGAGGAATAAGTCCCTCGCCTCCTGTGCAGCGATCTTCCCAATAGTCTCATTCTCTGGTGATGATCCATATAAAGTAATACCGTAAAAGTGTCTGGATTTTGTAAGCTGAAGCGCGATATCGGTTTGCTTTCTGTTTTTTGGCCATTTTTTCACATAGCGATCATATTTCATTTCTGCTACGTCGTATTTTCTGAGTGCTTCTTTTATTTCATAGGTATTCCTGTTTTTGATGGCCACCTCAACTTCGTCCAAAGCATCTAGTATGGCTTCGGTGATTCGGATAAAATCAGAGGGAGGAATCGGCTCTGGCCCGGCAGCTGCGCTAAGGGTTGAGCCAATAAAAACGAGGAGCAAGACGACATAACAAACGAAAATCTTTTTCATTTTTCACTCCTATTTTCTTCGGTTTCAAGGCAGTTCTGATATTTATAGCCGCCGCCCCACCCAGATCACTCCACCGACGATTTGAGGCAGTCCTGCCAGTTTTTCAGCTCGCCGTCCAAAGTGATCAACTCGGTCCGCTGACTGATCTCCGGCAAGGCGTTGATCTTCTTTCCCAACTTGGACATATCCCCCAGGAGTACGATGCCGAGTGGAGGGCCGCCTTGACTCTCGCGCAGGCGTTTAAGTTCCTTGATGGTTTTCGGTGGGAGCAGGTTGGCGTTGCCGATCACGGCAACCAAGACCAAGTGATGATATTCAAGGCCTGCGGACTCGATCAAGCGGGCAAGCTGGCGCCCGCGCTGCTCCAGGTTGCGAGCCGGGGTGTCACCGAGTGAGGATATTAAGGAACTGGTAATGGCGGAGCTTTCCATCCTCGGCTTCGCCTCGATCTCAATGACCAATACTCCACCCATTTTACCTGGCTGTTCGGGTAGTCGCTCCCCTGCCGCAAAACCAACATCAAGCCCGACAGAAGCAACATGCCGAAAAATATCCGCCCTGGTCATTCCATCCTCTCCCTCAATTCACCACCAAAAACGGATAAACGACCTTGCCGCCATGGCTACGGCTCCATTGGTATCGATCCAGCCTGAATATCAGCAATCTGCCTTACTATTCCCCACCCTCCACCCTTTATCCAGCCGCAGCTTCCGATTCTTCGCCCCTGGATAGCAGTTTTTTGTGCAAAACAAGGTTTTCTTCCCGCAGCCTCGCCATTTCCTCTTCCAGTGTGCCCATTCGCTCTTTCATTTCCTTGATGGCGTTGACCGTGATCTCCGACCGTTCCTTGTTTTCGATGGCCTCATTAAAAGCCATAAGGTTGGCGTTGATTGCTCGAATCAACACCTTGTTGCCGGACTTATGGATGTTGACCAGCAACTCCATGCTGTCGCCCATACCAAGGTGAAAATCATCCCAGAGCATGGAGCTGTCCGCCTCCGGACCATCTTCGGCGATCCTTTGAGCCAGGCCTCTAGGCGGCTTCTCCGGTGTAACCCCCATACTTTCTTTGTGAATTCGCTGTGCGAGTCCTTTGGGGCGCTCTTCCTCGCTGTATATCTCTTCTGCTGCACGTTGGGCTGGGCCTTCGTATTCGCTGACCAATAACCAAATCGGGTCGATATCAGTATTCCGAACTATAGAAGATATGGTATCGGAGGACGGTTTGCTTATCCCGTTCTCGATATTGGACAAAGAACCCTGGGAAATGCCAATTTTCTTAGCAAATTCGGCAACCTTAAGTCCACGGCTCTTTCTGTATTCCTTAATGCGGCTTCCAATCATAAAAATTCGTATACCTAAAAAATATGGTTGACTTGAAATTCGTATGCCTATATTCTGGCCCTGTCAGCACATGAAAAACGTTTAGACCAACCCCCGACCCAAAAAAGAGGAGACCAACCATGACCGACCTCCATGCTCTTTTCAAAGCGCGTGGCATGACCATGCAGGCACTCACCGAAGCACTTGACCTCGGCATCGAAATGCACTCGATCCAGAAGGTCATCAGCGGCGAGCGCAGCACCAAATACATCCAGGAGGCAATTGCCGCGTACCTGGGCCTCACCGTGGAGCAAACCTTCGGCCCCCGCGCCGAAAAACACATCCGCCCCCTGATCGAGTGCGAAATAAACCGCAAGCGCGCGGAGTACGAGCACCGCCTCAAGAAAAAATTCCTTGATAAGACAGTAGCAAACCGGCGGCGCGCGGTCAATGGCTAAAACCCGCCGAAAAATAGACAGGGAAAGCGGACAGATGAGCCTTCTTTCTCTGCTTACCCAGGCCCGGCAGGACGCAAGCCAAGACCCTGCCGGCGAGGGATCGGGAAATGTCCGCGAACGGCTGCGTCTCTCCCTCTGCGCGGCCATCAAACAGTGCACGATCTCCCGCTGGGAGATCGCCGGGCGGATGAGCCACCTGCTGGGCTGCGAGATCAGCAAGTTCCAGCTCGATTCCTGGACGGCAGAATCGAAGGACGGCCACCGGATACCGGCGGAGTACCTGCCGGCTTTCTGTCTGGTGGCCGGCGACCATGGGCCGTTGCGCATCCTGGCCGAGGTTGCCGGGCTCTTCGCCCTGCCGGGGCCGGATGCCCTGCGGAGCGAGATCCGGCGGCTGGAAGAAGAAGCGAAGCGGATCAATCAGGAGCGGCGCAAACGCGAAATGTTCCTACAGGAGATGGAGAAATGAGCAGCTACAAGCGGATCGAGGCGGTGAAAGTCGCCGTGAGAATATTGCGGTTTCTGGCCGAGCAGAAGGAAGCGGTCAGCGGCCAGGAGGTGACGCGGGCGGTGGATGTTCCCCACGGGACGGTGATGTGCCACCTTTCCACCCTGGAGGACGAGCACCTGGTGCGGTCGATCGGCGGGGCTTGGGAGCTGGATATGGGGCTGGCCCTGTTCTGGGCACGGAAAAAGGCGCAACTCGCGGGCAGGATCGCCCGCGATACAAGAGAACTCGAACAACTGGAGGGATGAGAGCATGGCAGGGAAGAAGAGGATGGACCCGGTGTCCGAGGCGGCGATGGATGTGGTGAAGATGGAGCAGCAGCGGGAGGAGCTGGCCAAACAGGAGCAAGCGGAGAGAGAGGGGCAAATCGCAGAGTGCTATCAATTCGTCGGGCGTCTCCAGGCCAATCGTCTTTCTCAAAAATTCCTGACCGTCAGCAATTTAGTGTGGCTCAACCAGGTCAAGAAAAACAAGATTTACAAAGGGATGACAGACGGCGGAACATGGCCAGCCTTTTGTAATCACTTAGGTTTTTCAGATAAGAAGATCGACGAAGACCTTCAAAACCTCGCCGTATTCGGAGAAGAATTTCTCCTGACGTGTCAGGAGTTTTCCCTCGGCTACCGCGACCTCCGCAAGCTCCGCCAACTCTCCCACGACGGCGCCGTTGTTATCGACGCCGAGTACATGGTGATCGGCGAAGAACGCATCCCCCTGGATGCCGACCACAAAGAAGACCTCCAGGCCGCTATCGAGACCATCATCGAGCAGCAGGCCGCGATGCAGGCCGAAGTGGCGGCGCAAAAAAAGGCTTTCGATCGGGTGCAAAAAGACACCCACGATAATGTCGTCAAGCTGCAAAGGGAGCTGGATAAGGTCACCAAACAGGCCGAGGTCAAGGGGCTCACCTCTGCGGAAGAGGATTTCATCCGCGATTGCGAAGCGGCCCAGGTCACTATCCAGGGCCTCCTCGACCGCTTCGACCCATCCGTCAACCCACTGCCGGAGGACGCCAGCCCGAGGATGCAGGCCGCCATGATGCACACCCTGGCCTGGTTCAAGCGCTGCATCCTCGCTTCCTTCGACACCGCCGGAGACCTCTACGGCCTGCCGGAGATGGACGGCGGCTGGATGCCCCCGCATCTGCGGGAATCAGCTCCCCTGGGCGCAGACGGGGAGGAATAATCCATGGACTGGGCACGGGAAATGGCCGACCGACTGGCCTCGGCGAAAAACGGCGAAAAAGCCGTGGTGCTGGCCACGTACCAGCACCTCACCGGCAAGAGTGTCTCCACCCTCTACCGGATCGCGGCCAAGTACGGGCTGGAAACCGGACGCAAGCGCCGGGTTGACAAGGGCTCTCTCAAGTGCGGGCTCAGCGACGAGGCCCTGCACCATGTCTCGGCCCAGATCCAGCTTTCAGCCCGCGAGGTCAAGGGGGTAATTCGGCCGGTCTCCGTCGCCCTGCGCAGCGCAATCAAGGCCGGAGTGATAGCCCAGGGCCAGGTCTCCGAGGCCCGGCTCCAGGCGATCCTCCGGGAGAGGGACATGGGCCGGGCGGCTCTCAACGCCCCGGACCCTTCGATCCGCATGGCCAGCCTGCACCCCAATCACGTCCATATCTTCGACGCCTCGATCTGCATCCAGTACTACCTCAAGGGTGAGAAGGGGCTGCGGATCATGGATGAGCGCGACTACCGCGAGAAAAAGCCCGCCAACATCGCCAAGGTCGCCAAAGAGCGGCTGCTCCGCATGATCTTGACCGACCATTTCAGTCACCTGATCTTCCTCAAATACTACCTGGTGGCCGGGGAAAACCAGGAGACCACCTTCGATTTTCTCTGCTCGGCCTGGCAGGGCGGCGGGCATGAGAAGCTGCCCTTTCGCGGAGTGCCTCTGTACCTGCTGATGGATGCGGGAAGCGCCAACGTGGCCAAGCCGATCATGAACCTGCTACGGCGGCTTGAGGTGGAAACCCCGGCCAATATGCCCCACAACCCAAAGCGCCAGGGCTCGGCCGAGTGCGCCCAGAACATCGTGGAAACTCAGTTCGAGTCCGGCTTGCGCTTCGAGCCGGCCACCAGCCTGGACCAGATCAACGCCTGGGCCATGGACTGGACCGCTTGGTGGAACGCCTCCCGCATCCATCGCCGCCACGGCCAAACCCGCACCGCCTGTTGGCTCCAGCATATCCGCCAGGAGCACCTGCGCGACCTGCCCCCGGCCGAGATCCTGCAAGCCCTCTACGCCGCGCCGCCCCAGTCGCGCATCGTCCGCCAGGACAACACTATCAGCTTCAACTCCAGGATCTACAAGGTGAAGTGTATCGAGGGTATCCGGCCGGGCAAGGAGGTGCTGGTGGAGCGCAGGCCGTATCACGATCCTGCGGTGGCGGTGCTCTATAACGACGAGACCTATCTGATCCAGCCCATCGGCACCATGGCCGGCGGCTTTGCTGCCGACGCGGCGATCATCGGCCAGGAGTACAAGGCCCAGCCGGAAACCACTGTCCAGCAGGTGAGAAAGATCAACGAACAACTGGCCTTTGGCGACGAACGCGGCAAAGACGCGGTCCCATTCGGCGGGGAGATCAAGATGATGGGGAGGCAGGCCGACGAAATTGCCGCCATCCCCATGCCCCGCCGTGGCACCCCCATCGAGCTGGCGCGGCCGGTCGAGCCGGTCCAGATCCCGATCATGGAGCTGTTGAAGAGGCTCCGCGATGCCGGGGTGGCAATCGCCCCGGACCTGAACCGGGAACTGCGGGCCGAGTACGGCGCCTCCATCGAGGTGCGGCAGGCTGACGAGGTTATCCGGGCCATTGCGGCCGGCGAGGAATGGCGGCGGCGGAGCAGCGATGCGCTCCTGGCCGAGGGATGAAGAGTCAAAACACACGGGAGAGAGCGATGCAATCAGCAAAAGCAGCAAAAGCGTACAGCCTGGATTTTGCCCCGATCCTGCTGAAGGGCTTGGTGGTGGAATGCGATATCAGCCAGGCGGATCTACAGCAGGCGGTGGAGGTCCAGGTCGGCAGGAAGGTGAGCCGGCCGACCATCAACCTCTGCCTGAACCGGGGGTATATCCCGGGCACGATCAAAGGGTTTACGGCTGCGGTGGAACAGGTGATCGATCACCATCCGCAGGGCCGCGACTGGCTGCTGGCCAGGCAACTGAAGGTGGCGGATATCTGGCGGCCGCTGGGCGAGGATCGGCGCTTGGCCATGCCGGTGGGACATGGCCGGAGGAACAGGCAGGGGCGGCAAAGGGTCAGATCAGCAATGGTTCCGGGAGATCCGGAGCTGATAACCATTAACAGGGAGGTGGAGATGATTACCCAAGAGGCGATGCGGCATTTCAAGTTGTTCCGGACCCCGTTCATCGATGACATCCAGAAGGATGCCGACGTGTACATGAGCGACGAGCACCGCTACATCGAAGCGGCCATGCTCGACGCGGCGCGGCACAGCGGCTTCCTGGCGGTGATCGGCGAGGTGGGCAGCGGCAAGAGCGTGATGCGGCGCAAGGTGGTGGAGCAGCTCAAACGCGACGGCGACACCCTGGTGATCTACCCGCAGATCATCGACAAAACGAGGCTCACCGCGGCAAGCATCTGCGACGCCATCATCCAGGATGTCAGCAACGAGCGGTGCAAGGCCAAGCTGGAGGATAAGACCCGCCAGGTGCAGCGGCTGCTGCTCGACCGGGCAAAAAGCGGCTACCGCGCCTGCCTGATCATGGAAGAGGCGCACGACCTGAACGTCAACACCCTCAAATACCTGAAGCGCTTCTACGAGCTGGAGGACGGCTACAAGAAGCTCTTGGGCATCATCCTGATCGGCCAGACCGAACTCAAGCACATGTTCAACGAGAGCCAGAACGTGGACATGCGGGAGGTGATCCGGAGGGTCCAGGTTGCGGAGATCCGGGGACTGAACGGCCACCTGCGCGAGTATCTGGCGGTCAAATTCAAACGGGTGGGCAGGGAGGCGGCGGAGATCTTCGCCGATGACGCCTACGAGGCCATGAGCAAGCGGCTGACCAGCGTCAGCCGGGACGGCAAGGGGAAGGTTTCCCACGCCTATCCGCTCTCGGTTAATAACCACGTCGCCCGTGCTCTCAACCTGGCGCACGAGATGGGCGAGGCAACGGTGACCGCCGAGGTGATCGAGGCGATCTGACAGGGCAGTAAACGGGAAACAGGGAGAAACGAAATGGATACAACCCAGGAAAAAGAACGCACCAAACAGGCGGCCACGGCCATCGTGGACAACATCATCGATCTGCAGATGGCACTGGTCGGCCAGACCAGCCTGCAGGCAATGCGGCTGATGCGCAACATCCAGATCCAGGCGCGGAGCCTGATCTCCGGTAGCGATCCGGCGGACGCAGCGCCGGACGGACAGATCAGCCGGGATTATCGCCTCGATATGCAGGAGATGCTAGAGGGACTGCTCGATCACCTGGTCAGTAAAGTCTCCGTTATCCCCCTGCCAGGCGAACTCTCAGATGAAGATCTCCTTATCATCGCCTTGGCGGCCGGGGAGGCGCATAACAGGATCAACAATTATCTGCTCGTTAAGCGGGCGGAGAACCTGATGCAGCGGCGGGATGGCGGCAATGAAGTGGACCGGCCTGCCGCGTAAGGCGGCATGGCCCTAGATTGAATCAAAGGAGGCTTGAAGTGGCAAAGACAACGAGGATCAAGACGGCGGCGGTGACAATCCCGGTGCCGCAGACCAGGGAGCAGGTGGTGGAGGCGATCGCCGAGATCGGCCGGAGGCAGCGGGAACGCGGTCGCATCCAGGCGGCGATGAACGACGAGCTTGCCGCTGTCCGGCAGGAATACGAGGAAGCGGCAAAGCCGCACGCCGACGCGATCACCAGGCTCTCGGACGGGGTGCATCTCTGGTGCGAGGCAAACCGCGACGAGCTGACCCACGGCGGCAAGGCCAAAACCGCCAACCTGGCCAGCGGCGAGGTCAAGTGGCGGATGCGCCCCCCCAGGGTGTCGCTGCGCGGGTTGGAGAACATCATCGAGGCCTGTAGGAAACTCGGACTTGCCCGCTTCCTGCGGGTGAAGGAAGAGATCAACAAGGACGCCATGCTGGCCGAGCCGGAGCTGGCCGCCACCATTACCGGCGTCTCGATCTCCCAGGGCGAGGATTTCGTGATTGTGCCTTTTGAAACCGAGCTGGAAGAGGTGGCGTGATGGGTACCCGGATCGTGGCCGCCCTGTGCGTGCTCCTGGTTTTTGCGGGGATAATAAAGTCCTGTCGCGACCAGCAGCTCTGCATCGCTCAAGCCCTGTCGGAGCAGGATCATCTTGACCGCACCGGGGTAATCGGTTGGGTGCGGCTCGACCCGGGTACAAAGCAGCTTTATTTCGTGGGGAGGTGAGCGAAGATGACGCCGGATCAGGTTGGATACACAACGGAACTCGATAGACTATACGCCTCCGCCT
>JAJZSH010000057.1:8583-12907 GCA_021822005.1 Deltaproteobacteria bacterium
TTGAAAAAGGTGGTTGATGAAGAAAGCTTTGGCCGGTTCCTGATCGAGTGGCGGTACTGGCTTGATGACGGCATAAAGAAAATGAAAGGGGAAAGATGGGCCAAGCTCGCCCCTTTGATCAAGGACTGCCAAACAGAGGGGCTTGAGTCAAAAGACAAGCATAATCAGGCCCTTGCGCTGTTGATGCCGGAGAAGATATTCCGGGTGTCTATCGAGGCTATACGTTTTGGGGTGCCATGGGGTTGTGCCTACCTCCGGCTGAAGGAAATGAAGATAATCAAATACTGATGCGGGGACACCTGATGAAAATCCGGCCGAAGCAGATCAAGATCATCAAAATGGCCCAGCGCAGTCTGGGTCTCGATGACGCCACCTATCGGGACATTCTCCGCAACGGCTATGGGGTGGACTCCTGCACCTCTCTTTCCGCCGACCAGGCCAATGCCCTGATCGATCGGTTCCAGGGGCAGGGCTTCAAATTCGAGCCGAAAACACCCAACCGCCCCTGGAAACAGCGGACCCATGGCAACTGGGGCGGCGGCAAGTCACGGCCGGTGGGCAAGCCCCGCCGAGGCCAGGGCAAGGTGGTCGCCCTGGCCTCGGCGGGCGAGATCGAGAAGATCAACGCCGTGGCCTCGCTGATCTCCTGGCGCTACGAAAACGGCCTGGCCCTCTTCCTCGAAAAGCGCATGGGCATCAAGGGCGGCAAGGTCCGCACCGCCGACGAGGCATACCGGGCCGTCGAGGGATTGAAAAAGATGTTCATCCACGCCATGGAGGCCAACAACGGCCCGGATTGGTGGACCCTGCGCTTTGATGAGCCGGTGGAGAAATTCATCCGGGAGCATGCCCCGGCCGATTTCCGCGCCTGGCCGGGTGGACCGGTCCGGAAACGGCCTCAGCACCCGGAACTCAGCGCCGGGAACTCGATATGAAAGGAGTCTGCCAAAGCTGCGGCGCGGTGGCTCCCCTGGAGTGGTTCCTGGCCGACGGCAAATACAAGCAGTGCCTGTCGGTCATGGCAACCATTCCCCGGGAGGTGGCCCCGGTCACGGTCCGCTACCTGGGCCTCTTCCGCCCCGCCTCCGGCCGGGCGATGAGCCCCGACAAAACCGTCCGCATCCTCGGCGAGATCGCCGCCCTGGTGGGTTCCGGCTATGTCCAGGTGGACAAACTGGTTGCCCGGCCATGCCCGCCCCGAATCTGGGCCGAGGCCATGGAGCAGATGCGGGAGAACCCCAAGCTGCGGCTGCCGATGAAGAGCCACAATTACCTGAAATCAGTGGCCTACGATCTGGCCGACGCGGCCGACGCCGTAGCCGAGCGGAAGGTGCGGGAGGCGGAGCAGAGCGGGGTCCGGCCGGTTTCCAGGCCGGAAGAGGAGAACGGGGAACCGGCCGACGGCCTGCTCCCCATGGAGCGGCAGATGCAGCAACGCGGGATACATCTGCCGAACGTGCTCAAGAAGGTATGAGATGAGCGACCAGAGCAGCGACTACCCATATCCGGCCATCGAAGAACTGCCCGGAGATCTGCGGCTGATCGCCGAGGTGATCGGCGTCGAGCCCACCATGCTGCTGGCCCGCGCCTTTGGGGGCACCCAGCTGTATATCATCAAGATCGACCGCTACGAAAACCGCCTCCGTAACAAGCAGATCCGCGAGGAGTTCGACAGGCGGACGGCCCAGGGGGAGTCGGCCACCAAGGTGGTCACCGATATATCCCGCCGCCCCGGCCTGCCCTGTATCCGCCAGCTATGGAACATCGTCAACGGGCCGGACGAGCGGCAGTTGGGGTTGTGGTGATGGTCAGCCTGAGACACGAAGTTCGTATGAGCGACCTTTCTTGGTTCGCACTATTTGCCCAAATTTATCGGCAAAGTACAGGGCATAGTAGATGTCTTCCTTTGCCACTGGCCGGTTGGAGTTGTAAAGCGCCGACCAGTCCACGGACTCGACTCTTTTGGTGATGTCGGATTGCAATATACCGGGGTTGGCCTGGATGATCGGCAGCAGACTCGAAACAAGTTCTTTGAAGAACGGGTCTCGTTGCACAAAGGCGTCGTATTCTTTTTGGGCCTCCTGGGTGCCGGCTTCATCGCGAGCCTGCCTCAAGGTCTCCATGCATTTCAGATATCCCATGCGGGTGGCAAGAAAGTCTCCTTGGCGTTCGGCCCTTCGTGCTGTCTCAAGGTGGTACATGGCGTCACCGTTTTGCAGCATGACGGCACTTGTCGACTGGCGGGCGGGAGCGGCCTCCTGGGGCCGTTCCTTCCTCTCCGCCCAAGCTGGCGGGATTCTTGTTTTGTCCGCCATTTTTTTGCCATTGCCAGCGTTTTTTTGGAAGTAACCGACCAAGGCCATAAGAACAAGAAATCCAAATAACCATTCCATGCGATATCCCCCTTTTTGCGTGAATGAGCCAAGAAAACGGACAACAGATTCAATCCTAGCATGGTTATGGCAGTGACAACAGAAAAACATTTGACAACCGTCCGCCTTTCGGGCTACTGTGGCCCTGTCGCCGGGATACCGGCGGCCGGGTTTGGAAGCCCGGAGAAAAAGGCGGACGCACCGCCATCAAGTATTTGTTCGGCGGTTTTTTTGCGTCCACAACCAGGCGTTGTCCTTACTTTGGGCGGGCCTGGCAGGGAGCCTTCGGGCTCGCCGGTTGCCTTTTCCCGGTCTTCCAACCTGCCAGGTTCCGCCCATTTTTGCGTTTGGAAGCGCCTGGGCGGGGATAAAACCCTTTGAAAAGGAGTAGCACCATGAACGAAAAGCAGATCAGCACCATCAAGCAGCACCTCGTGGTCAAGGGCGACCAGGTCACGACCACCAGCCTGGATGTGGCCAACTTCTTCGGCAAAAAGCACAAAGACGTGCTCAAGGCCATCCAAAACCTTGAATGTTCGTCGGAATTTCGTGGGCGCAATTTTGCGCCCACGTTCTACGAAGTCCCTGGCCCCAACAATTCTTTCAGAAAAGAGCCCATGTACGAGCTGACCAAGGACGGTTTAATCTTTCTGGCCATGGGCTACCAGGGTGAACGGGCCGCCAGGATCAAGGAGGCTTATATCATGGCCTTCAATCAGATGGCCGAGGCCTTGCAGCGGCCCGCCGAACCCGGCCTCCTGGTCCGCATGGTCGAAACCACCACCCGCATGTACCAGGCCATCAATGACCGGTTGAACCGGATCGAGCGCGGCACCGCGCAGCGGATGCTGGAGCAGCACCTCAACAGCCAGGGCAAAAAACCGGTGCGCTACGAGACCACCGACATCAGGATCTTCGTGACCTGCCAGTGCGAGGAGGGGAGCGACGAGTCCGTGCGCAAGACAGAGCTGCACGAACGGTACCGGACCTGGTGCCGGGAGCGGCGGCTCGACTTCTACGGCTACGGCAGCTTTTGCCAGGCCCTGCGGCAGGCCTGCCCGGATCTGCGCGACGGCGTTGTGCGGCTGCCGGGCAGCGGCAGGCAATCGCCGGTCTTTTACGGTCTCGGCCTCAAGGCCGTGGAAGAGGCGGGCGAGGTGGTGCAGGCATGATCAGAAGAGATACCAGTGAATGGGAAGGCAAGATCTTTGGCCCCGAGTTGACCCAATATTTCATCCTGAAGCGGCGGCGGATCGCGGCGGAGCTGGGGGTGGATTATATCCAGTGCCTCACCGCCGAGATCGACCCGTATCGCTACGGCCGCAAGTTGCTGCGCCGCTTACTGGCCGAAGGCAAGGACGTGCGGGAACTGGCCGCCGAGATGTACCCACCCCGGCACCTGAATCGGGTTTATACCCAGCTTCTGAAGGAGGTGCAGGCATGATCGGCTTCCATGCAGAGGATAATCTCCCCGTCGACATGATCATCAACGCCGGCTGCGTGGTGGCCTGCCTCCGCTCCCTGATCTGCCAGGAGAAGGGCGGCGACCGCCTGCAACTGGATGGCGACGCCCACCATGGCCTCTCCCTGATCCTGGAGGGAGTCAACAACACCTTGGAGGCCGCCCCCCTGAAGATGTAACCCCTGTCGGGGGGCAGGGCACTGCCCTGTCCCCCGCCCTCAGCCCTCGGCCCCCCTCCCTCTCCTTCCCATTCACTGAAACCAAACCACTGCAACGCTGCAGCTAATCTTCCCCTGCCCCACCGTGTAATTCTATCCCCGTAACGCACCACTCTTCTCCCTTTTCTCCCGAAGCCACCGGGCTGGACATGTCCGGTCCGGTGGCTGTTTCCACGGAGGCGGCAATGAAGAAAAACTTGATGGCCACCATGAACAGGTCGCAGCGTCTCCGCTATCTTGAGACCCTGCTCACCATCTGGCGCTGGCGGAGG
>JAJZSH010000058.1 GCA_021822005.1 Deltaproteobacteria bacterium
TCCCCAGGCTGATCCGGAAAATCAAGCCCGGGGGTACAGGTTGAAGAAGGAGTCTCCCCATGCCTGAACTGCCGGAAGTGGAAGTGGTCTGCCAAGGGCTTGCCCCCTTGGTAGTCAAGCGCAAAATCCTCTCGGTTTCCTACAGCAACAAGAAGCTGCGCAAGCCTTTTCCCAGGGCCAAGATGTACAGGCAGGTCGAGGGCTCCTTCATCCTGGGGGTGGAGCGCCGCGCCAAATACATCCTTCTGCGCCTGACCGGCAAGACCATCCTGCTTTTCCACCTCGGCATGACCGGCAAGATCGGCATCTTTGCCTGCGACACACCCCGCCGCAGGCATGATCACCTCCGCTTTCTTCTTGATAACGGCAAGGAGATGCGTTTTAACGATGTGCGCCGGTTCGGCTGTGTCGAGGTTTTTTCCGAAAAAGAGCTGCGGGAGAACGATCCCTTTGCCGGTTTGGGGCCGGAGCCTTTTTCCGAGGATTTTTCCGCCGACTATCTGCTGGAAAAGGCGCGGGGCAAGAGGCAGCCGGTGAAAAGTTTTCTCATGGACAACCGGGTGGTGGTAGGCCTTGGCAATATCTACGCCAACGAGACCCTCTTTGCCGCCTGCACCCATCCGCAAACCCCGGTCAACCGGCTGTTGAAGATGGATTGGCAGCTCATCGTCAAGAAGAGTCGGCTTATTCTTGAAAAAGCCATTGCCATGGGAGGCTCCACCATCTCCGATTACGAGAACGTCAGCGGCGAGGCCGGGTATTTTCAGCTGGAGCTCGCGGTGTATGGGCGGCAGGGGCAGCCCTGCCCGCGCTGCGGCCAGCCGGTAGTGCGCACCGTCTTAGGCGGGCGGGCCACTTTTTGCTGCCCTTTTTGCCAAAAATAAGGGGGGGAAAGGGCGCATTTCTGGGGTTGTGTATATTTTTTCCTTTACTCGGGCGAGGAGTGGATGTATAAAAGTTTTATTTGTCACCCCCTGACCGAGGGAAGAGTTGGCTGGGTGATCCAGGCGTGATCACTACCAAGCGTAATGCGCATTGTCGCGATTATTAAAACACACACAGAGGAAGAGAACCATGAAATCAATCAAAACAACCGTTGCCTTTGCCCTGATGTTGCTCCTTGCCACCGGCATGATCGCCTGCAAGAAAAGTGAGGAAGCAGCCGTAGCTCCGCCGGTCGAGCAGGCTGCTCCCGCTGCTCCCGCTGCTCCCGCTGTTGAGCCTGCCGCTCCTGCTGCTGCTCCTGAAGCTGCTGCTCCTGAAGCCGCTGCTCCTGCTGCCGCTCCCGAAGCTGCTGCTCCTGAAGCCGCTGCTCCTGCTGCAAAGTAAGCTGCTGTTCCATTTCCGGGCTGGGTTCTTCCCCAGCCCGGAAATTTCCTCCCCTTTTTTTCGCTTTCTTCCCGCCCCTCAGAAATAATCCGTAACGGTTCCTAAACGCTATGTATCCATGATCTCCAGCAGCGCCTTGGCTGCCTGGGCGAGATCCGCTGTGCTGTGATGGCGGGTAATGGAAAACCTGAGCCGCGCTGTGCCATCCGGCACGGTGGGTGGCCGGACGGCCGTGGCGAAGATCCCCTGCTTCCTGAGCAGATCGGCCTTGTGCAGCGCCGCTCCGCTCTCCCCGATCAGAATGGGGATGATCTGCGAGGGGCCAAGATCCGCGCCGCATCCCCCGGTGCGCAGCAGGGCCTTGAAACAGGTGATTTTTTCATGCAGTTCGTGGCGGAGGTCTGGTTCCTGCCGGATGAGCCGCACCGCAGCCAGGGAGGCCGCGGCAACCGCTGGCGGCAAGGCCGTGGAGAAGATAAAGCTCCTGGCCCGGTTGACCAGATAATCAATCATCTCCCTGTTGCCCGCCACATAAGCGCCATAGCTGCCAAGGGCCTTGCCGAAGGTGCCCATGGCCAGATCCACCCCGCCGCTCACCCCGTCCTCTTCGATAACCCCGCCGCCGTTTTGGCCGAACACCCCGGTGGCATGGGCCTCGTCCACCATGAGCAGGCAGCCGAACCGCTCCTTGAGCTCCACCAGTTCACGCAGCGGGCAGCGGTCGCCGTCCATGCTGTAAATGGACTCCACGACGATCAGGGCAGAGCCACGCCCCCGTTTTTCCTTGAGCAGGTCTTCGAGATGATTGAGGTCGTTGTGCCGGAAGCGGACCAGGCGGGCGCCGGAGAGACGGCAGCCGTCGTGGATGCTGGCATGGTTCAGCCGGTCGCTGAAGATGAGGTCGTGGCGATCCACCAGGGCGGGAATGATGCCGATGTTGGCCATGTAGCCGCTGCCAAAGGTGAGGGCCGCCTCCTTGCCCTTGAGCCGGGCCACCGCTTCCTCCAGCTCATGGTGCACCGCGAGATCGCCGCTCATCAAGCGGGCCGCGCCCGAACCGGCGCCAAACCGGCTCAGGGCCTGCTGGGCCGCCGCGATGAGGGCCGGATGTTCGGCAAGGGCCAGGTAATCATTGGAAGAGAAATCGAGGAGTTCCCGGTCGCCGTCTCCGGCCAGGGTGATCCGCCCTTTCCCCCGGCGGATGACAGGGCGCAGGCTGCGGAGCCCCTCCCCTTCCCGCTGCCGGCTCAGCCATGCCTTCAGATCGACCATAATTGCCTGATATCTTCGGAAAATTGGAGGTCTGCCTCCGGGGAGCGGCCCCGCTGGGTGAGATAGCCGCCGATCATCATGCCGTCGGCGCCGCCCATGAAGGCGGAGCTTAAAAAATCGGCCAGGGCGGATTCGCGGCCGGCGGCCAGGCGGATGGCCGCCTGGGGCAGGATCAGGCGGTAGAGGGCGATGGCTCGGAGGATTTCCGCGATGGCCAGGGGCGGAAGTCCTGCGCAGGGCGTGCCGGACAGGGGGATGAGGATATTGATGGGCACGGAGTCAATCTCGCATTCGACAAGGCTCATGGCCATGGACAATCGATCCGCCTCGGATTCTCCCAGGCCGAAGATGCCGCCGCTGCAGACCGAGAGACCCGCGGCCTGGGCGGCCTTGATTGTTGCGACCCGGTCGGCAAAGCTGTGGGTGGTGCAGACCTGCGGGAAAAATTCCCGGGAGGTTTCCAGGTTATGGTGGTAGCGGGAAAGACCGGCCTCCTTGAGCTGCCGGAGCTCGGACTCGCTTAAGATTCCCAGGGAGGCGCAGACGCTGATCCCCACCTCTTTCCGGATGGCGCGGATGATTTCCAGAACCTGGGCCAGATCATCGCTTGCCAGTCCCCTGCCGCTGGTCACCAGGGAAAAACGGCTGGCCCCTATTTTTTGGGCCTCCCGGGCGGCGGTCAGGATCTGGGCTTTGCCCTGGAGGGGATAGACCGGCGCCTCTGTCTGGTAATGGGCGGATTGCGCGCAAAAACGGCAGTCCTCGCTGCATCTGCCGGACTTGGCATTGATGATGCTGCACAGGGAAAAGGATGCCCCCCGCCGGGCAAGCTTTGTCGCCAGGGCCTGCCGCATGAGTTCGGCCAGGGGCAGTGCCTGGAGTTCGGTGATGTCGGGCGGTTGGTTCATGGTAGTGGTCTCTAAAATTAGCCACGAACCCCTCGAAAGAACACGAAATTTATTGAAGTTTTTCGTGTCGTTTAGTGGGTTTCGTGGCTAAAAAAAAGCAAGTGGCGGAGGCAGGCACCCCGGCCTATTTGAGGCCAAAGATCCCGCCCTTTTTGCCGGAAAACGCAGGGGTGCGGCTTTCTGGCCGGGGCTGCCTGGTTTTGCCTGTCCTGCTCTTGTCGCTCCTGGGGGGATTGGAAGACGTCTCGGGCCGCGGAGCAAGATTGGCAGGCGAGCCGCCAAGGGCCTCCTGGTAAAGCTGAAAGAGCAGCAGGCCATCTCCGAAATAGCTCTTCCGTTTCAGCCAGCCGGGCCAGGCCTGCTCTGCGGCGTGCCTGGTAAAAACCGGGAGGTTGACCAGCAGCGAGGTGATCTCCTCCCTGGAGGCCCGCTTGACATTGAGGTGCTCCAACTGGGAATCAACCTGGCTGCGGAGGGTACGGGAAAAGGCAAAGGCCTCGCGGCCTTCGGCAGACTGGTTCACAAGGTTGAAGCGCGCCTGGGCCCAGGGCAGCATGAGGACCGCGAGCAGGAGGTGCTCCGGCAGGGGTTTGCCTTGGCCATGCAGGCGGTCAATCACCTGGCACAGGGCGAACAGGAGGCGGGTTTCCGCCGAGGGTTCCTTCGGCTCCCGGCTGATGATCCCTTCATAGCACGGCAGAAGGAGAAAGAACAGCCCGCCGGCAACGGCAAGCCGACACCAGGGGGCGCAGGCGCCGCTGTACAGGTCTTTGAAGAATTCGTCCCGGACCCGGGAATCCGGGCATTGACGCAGGGTGTCAAGGTTGGAGACAATGGCCTGCCAGGAGCGCTCTTCAATGGTAAAACCGCTCCTGGCCGCATGGCGGATGGCCCGCATCATCCGGACCGGATCCCGGACAATCCTCCGGTCCGGCTCCCCGACAATGCGGACAATCCGGTTGTTGAGGTCTGCCACCCCGCCCGTGTAATCAATGATGGTGAAGTTTTCTATCTCATAGAACAGGGAGTTGATGGTGAGATCCCGCCGGAAGGCGTCTTCCGCTTCGGAGCCGAAGGTGTTGTTGTGGGCCAGCACCTCGTCCTCTTCCCTGTCGCCCTCTTCAAACTCGCTGCGGCAGCGCAGGGTGGAGACCTCGATAATCTTGCCGCCAAAGAAAAAGACCTGCACCAGACGAAAGCGGCGGCCGATGATCCGGCTGTTCCTGAAAAGGGTGCGCAACTGCCCGGGCCGGGCGTTGGTGCTGATGTCGAAATCCTTGGGGGTTTTGCCGAGGTAGAGATCGCGCACCGCGCCGCCCACCAGGTAGGCGGAAAAGCCCGCGTCGCGGAGGCGGTGCATCACCTTCAGGGCCTCGCGGTCGATATCCTTGCGGGAGATGGGGTGTTCGGCCCGCGGAATGATGAGGGGTTCCGGCAGGTCAGGGGATGGGTCCATGGGATCTTCCGGGAAGGAGAGCAAGGTGGCAGGGCTCCTGCTTAGCCGTTGTAACAAAATAATGTCGACATCTTGATGACCAAAACGGCAGCAGCGCCGCTTACACTGCTGTCAACGGCGTAAGGAGCCGAAAGGAAATGGTCATGAAAGTATAGGTTGTTGCGTAACGGCTCCTAAATATGTCGCCGCAGGTTCCTTGTACATGGACTCGGCCTGCGAAACAAACTGGTCGAAAACCTCGCGGACTGTGAGGATTTCCTTGATTTTAAAGACATTTTCGCCGGAAAAAACAAGACCCTCTTCCATGTCGCCCTCGCGGGCCTTGGTGAGCCGTTCGCTGATGCAATAAACGTGGTCACATTTTTTCAGGCATTTGTATTTGCATTCCTTGGCCTTGAGGTCGGCCTTGTTCAAGAGCTGTTTGACAAAGGGGGTCTTGATGGCCCGGCCGGGCAACCCCACCGGGGACCTGATCAGGGAAATGTCTTCCTGGTTGGCGTGCAGCATGGCCTGCTTGAAGCTTTCCGCCACCGAACATTCCTTGGTGAGGACAAAGCGGGTGGCGACCTGGACGCCGTCCGCCCCGTACTTGTCCATCATTTCCGCCATTTCATAGCCGTTGGTGATGCCGCCGGCCGCGATCAGGGGCACCTTCTTGACCACCTTGCGGATCTCGGGAAAAAGCTCGCGCAGGGCCACGTCGGTGCCCAGATGGCCGCCGGCCTCCTTGGCCTCGACCACGATGGCCGCGGCCCCAAGTTTCTCGGCAAGCATGGCAAAGGAAGGCGAGGAAACGATGGAGACAATGGGGGTATTGGTCTCCTTGCCGATCTTGAAGATATCCCGGGAGAACCCTGCGCCGGTGACGATCATGTCCACTCCGGCCTCGATGGAGCCCATGACCAGACTGTAGAAATTCTTCATGGCGAACATGATGTTCACCGCGATGATCCCCTTGGTTTCGGCCTTGGCCTTGCGGATGTCGGCCTGGAGCTCCTCCACCGGAATGGCCGAGCCGCCGATGGTGCCGATGCCGCCGCACTCGGCAACGGGAACGGCCAGGGCCGAGGTGGAGACGCGGATGGACATGCCTCCCTGAACAAGGGGTACCTGGGCGGTGAACTTGCCGATGGTAAGGGGGGGTAGCTTCATGAATGTCTGGTGCTCCGTTTAAATTTAGAGGGCCGTTACGAAATAACCATGACTGTAACCATTTCGTTACGGCCCCTTACGCCGTTGGCAGCAGTGTAAGCGGCGCTGCTGCCGGTCACGATTTTTTTAATGTTACGGGTATTTTTGAACAACGGCTAAGGACGAATGAGCAACTATGCTTTTTTTCGTTTTTTTTGTCAAGGAAACCTTCCAGGCCAAGAAGGCGGTTTTTCACATCCAGAGAGAAGAAGTTTTGCCTTTTTTGCCGGTTTCTGGTTTAAACTAATCAAATAGGTGCGCTGTGGCGCGAAGATGTACCCGATTTTCATTCTTCTCCGCAACATATATATGCGCGGATCAGGGAAAGGCAGCATGCATATTCACCCAAGCCGCATCGGCTTTGACATAGACGGCGTGGTCGCCGATACCATGGAGGCCTTTATCCGTCTGGCCCGGACCGGGTATGGGGCCAGGGTGCGCCCGGAGGAAATCACCGAGTTTCAGGTGGAGGATTGTCTGGACCTTGACCCGGCCATGGTGGAGGAAATTTTCTCTCGTCTGCTGGAAGAGCCCATTGCCTGCGGTCTGCGGCTCATGAGCCACGCCCGGCAGGTGTTGACCGGATTCGCCGACCATGGCCCCCTCACCTTCATTACGGCCCGACCGCAAAAAAAGCCCATCGCCCGCTGGCTGAAAAAAGAACTGGGCCCGCAGGTCTACGGTCGGGTGCGGCTGGTGGCCACCGGCGAGCACGACAGCAAGGCCGCCCACATAAAGGAAATGGGCCTTGCCTTTTTTGTGGATGACCGGGCCCAGACCTGCCTGCAGCTTGCCCGGGAAGAGGGCATTCAGCCCATTGTCTATCGCCAGCCCTGGAACCAGGGCAAGCATGTTCTGCCGGAGGTGGAGAGCTGGCGCACCATCCATGCCCTGTGTCATGGGGAGGGTGGATGGTGAACCGATGTCCCGCCTGCGGCCAGACGGTCCCGGCCTATAGAAACCCGGTGCCAACGGTGGATATCATCATCGTCCTTGGTGGTGGCGTTGTCCTGGTGAAGCGCAAAAATCCACCTCTTGCCTGGGCTCTGCCCGGCGGATTTGTGGATTACGGGGAGTCGCTGGAGCAGGCGGCGGTGCGGGAAGCCCTGGAGGAAACCGGGCTCTCTATCCGGCTTGGCCGCCAGTTTCACACCTATTCCGAGCCGGATCGCGACCCCCGGCAGCATACGGTGAGCACGGTTTTTCTTGCCACGGCGGAAGGAACGCCCGTGGCCGGCGATGATGCGGGCGAGGTCGCGATATTCCACGAAGAATCGCTGCCACCGTTGGCCTTTGACCATTCAAGGATTCTGGGTGACTATTTTGCTGCGCAACGAGCTGCCGCCTGAAATGAAGACCCGCATCCTGCTGGTGGATGACGATCCTTTCATCCTCGAGATGCTGAAGGTTTCCATGACGGCCCTGGGCCATGCCTTTGATACGGCCATGGACGGCGAGGTCGCAAAGGCCAAGCTCAAGCAGGGAGAGTTCACCATGGTCCTCACCGACCTGACCATGCCGCGGTGTGACGGCATGCAGCTCCTGAAGCATGTCAAGGAGGAATATCCCCGGATCGAGGTCATCGTTATCACCGGCCATGCCGAGACCCATGGCTATACCGATGTTATCCGGGCCGGAGCCAGCGATTTTATCAGCAAGCCCTTCGGGATGGATGAGCTCGAGGCCAAGGTCAGCAGGGTCATCCGTGAGCAGACCCTGATCAGGAAACTCGAGCATCTCTCCATGCGCGATATGCTCACCGACCTGTATAACCGCCGCTGCTTTGAGATGAAACTGCACGAGGAGGTGCCCCGGGCCCATCGGCAGGGGTATCCGGTTTTTCTCGCCCTTCTCGATGTGGACCGTTTCAAGGAGTACAACGACCGGTATGGGCATCAGGCCGGAGACCGGGTTCTTCAGGATATCGGGAGAATCCTCGTGCAATGCACCAGGGAGAATGTGGACTGGTGTTTCCGCTTCGGCGGTGACGAGTTCGCCATCATCATTCCTTACGCCACCGTTGCCCAGGTTGGCCAGATAGCCGACCGCATCCAAGAGCGGTACAGTCATGAGTCCAGCTATGCCCCAACCAGTCTCAGCATCGGCTTGGCCCAGTTTCTTAGGCACCCTGGCGCCCCCTGGTCGGAGGATATCGCCGATTTGGTGGCCCGCGCCGACAAGGCGCTCTATTCCGGCAAAGAGCAGGGGGGCAAGCGAGTAATTGCCGACCCCTCCCTGTCGTCTCCCGGAGAATTAGGCGCTGTTCCGAAATAACCTCTGCTCGTCGTTAACGGCAGCGATTGCAGCGCCGGCTTGCCCACCGGAACTGCCCCCGAAACGGCAAAAAAATACTGCCACCCAAAAGAGTTTCCGACCAAGCCCCCCTCCCCTGCCCCATCTGTTTACCCATTGATTTTCTTTTGTTTTCAAATGGTTATGCCGCATTTTTTATCAGGGCTGACCTCCGTGTTTTCCCCGGAGGCCTGATCCGTCCGCAGCAGATAAAAAGTTTGTATTTGCCCATATTCTCTGGTATATAAGCTCGATCTATCAAAGGAGGATTGTTTCCATGGCAAAAAACACAACAGCAACCACAACGAAGTCCGATGTCAATGCAGGGGAAATGAGCTTTGCTCAGCTTTTCGAGGAAAGCCTCAAGGTGGCGGAGGTGGGTGAAGTCGTGCCCGGCACCGTTATCGCCCTGGCCAACGATTATGTCGTGGTGGATATCGGCGACAAGTCGGAAAGTGAGATCCACTGTTCCGAATTCAAAAACGAAAATGGCGAAATAGACATCAAGGTGGGCGACATCTTTGACGTCTTCGTGGAGAAGCGGGAGGCCGAAGGCGGCCTGAAGCTTTCGCGCGAAAAGGCCATCGGCATCAAGGTCTGGGAAGACATCGCCAAGATCCAGGAAGCGGACGGCACCATCTCGGGCCGCATCGACAACCGGGTCAAGGGCGGCCTTTCCGTCGATATCGGCGTTCCGGCCTTCCTGCCTTACTCGCAGATCGATCTGAGACCGGTCAAGGATCTGGACAGCCTCATCGGCCAGACCTTTGAGTTCAAGGTCCTCAAATATAACCGCAAGCGCAACAATGTGGTGATCTCCCGCCGCGCCATCCTCGAAGACGAGCGCAAGAAGCTGCGGGAAGATATGCAGTCCAACCTGGTGGAAGGCCAGGTGGTCACGGGCACCATTACCAATATCACCGATTACGGGGTGTTCATCGACCTGGGCGGCATGGACGGTCTCTGCCACATCACCGATCTTTCCTGGGGCCGCGTTTCCCATCCCTCCAAGCTGTTCAAGGTGGGCGAGGAGGTTCAGGTCAAGATCCTCAAGTACGACCGCGAGAACGACAAGGTTTCCCTTGGCGTCAAGCAGCTCAAGGAAGATCCCTGGGCCACAGTGCAGGACCGCTACCCCATCGGCGCCAAGGCCATGGGCAAGGTGGTCAGCATCACCGACTACGGGGTGTTCGCCGAACTGGAAGAGGGCGTTGAGGGGTTGATCCATGTTTCCGAGATGTCCTGGTCCAAGAAAACCCGGCATCCGTCCAAGATTGTCGGCGTTGGTGAAGCGGCCGAGGTGGTCATCCTCAACATCGACGTGGACGCCAAGCGTATCTCCCTGGGCATGAAGCAGCTGCAGCCCAACCCCTGGGATCTGGTCAGCGAGAACTATCCGGTGGGCTCCATCATCGAGGGCAAGATCAAGAACATCACCGACTTCGGGGTGTTCATCGGCATCGAGGAAGGGATTGACGGGCTGATCCATGTTTCCGACCTGTCCTGGACCGAGCGGATCAAGCATCCCTCCGAGAAATACGCCAAAGGAGAAACCATCCAGGCCGTGGTGCTCAAGATCGACCGCGAGAACGAGCGGTTCTCTCTCGGCGTCAAGCAGCTGGAGCCGGACCCCTGGCAGGCCGCCATCGAGAAATATCCGGTGGGTACCACCGTGCAGGGCAAGATCACCAATGTTACCGAGTTCGGCATCTTCGTGGAAGTGGAAGAGGGTATCGAAGGGTTGATCCATGTTTCCGAGATCAGCAAGGACAAGGTTGCCACCCCGGTGGGCCTGTACAATGCCGGTGATTCCGTGGAGACAAAGGTAATCAATGTTTCCGCCAAGGACCGGAAGATCGGCCTGTCCATCAAGGCGCTGACCGATGACTCCGGCGCAGGCTCCTACGAGGAGTACAAGCAGAAGCAGGCCAAGGGTGGTCCGTCCACCATTGGCGATCTTTTGAAGGAAGAGATGGACAATAAGGCCCAGGAGTAACCAGGCCGAAGCCGTTGTTCCAAGTGTGGAACATTGGGATGCCGTAACCGGCATAAGGAGCTGTAGCAGCGTTAGCGGCGACGAAATGATCAAGAAAGTACGGGTTGTTTCGTAACGGCTCCTAACTTTTGTTGAAATCGCCAAAAGCCGCGATTACAGCAGGAAGCGAAAGCGACCGGCGACGGTTGCCAGTTTGCAACCAGTTGATTTTGTGTTACGGACCTGTGTGTTTTGGGGGTTGTTACGAGTCCATCATTCTTCATTCCGGGTTTGTCATGTCACAAGGGTTATTCCGCCACAAGCATCCGGTCCTCACGGGATTACTGGTCCTGGGGGGTATCATGCTGTTTTTCTGGGGCGGAATAACCTTTTTTGTTGTCCGCCTCACCAGTCCGTCCAGGTCCGAGCTTTTCCTGAAGGAGGGGATCGGGGTTATTGATGTCAAGGGCGTTATCCTCGAATCCGAGGAGACCCTTGAAAATCTGGTGGCCTTTCGGGAAGAGCCCAAGATAAAGGGTATTGTCCTGAGGATTGACAGCCCTGGCGGGGCGGTGGGCGCTTCCCAGGAGATCTACGACGAGGTCCGGCGGACCAGCGCCATCAAGCCGGTGGTCGCCTCCATGGGTTCGGTGGCGGCCTCGGGCGGCTTGTATGTTTCCCTGGGCGCCAGCAAGATTGTCGCCAACCCGGGCACCCTGACCGGCAGCATGGGGGTGATCCTCAAGTTTGCCAATCTTGAAGGGTTGTTTGAGAAGATAGGCTACAAGAACGAGGTGGTCAAAAGCGGCAGGCTGAAAGATATCGGCTCTCCGTCCCGGCCCATGACCGGCGAGGAGCGGCTGATGCTCCAGGGCATGATCGATAACGTCCAGAGCCAGTTTGTTCAGGCCGTCTCCGAAAGTCGGTCCTTGCCCGCGGCGGAGGTGAGAAAGATTGCCGATGGCCGTATTTTTTCCGGACAGCAGGCCAAGGAGTACGGCCTGGTTGATCAGATGGGCAATTTCAGCGACGCGGTCATGCTGGCCGCCGACCTGGCCGGGATGAAGGCAGAAAAGATGCCGGAACTTATCTATCCCCAGGAAGAAGATTTTTCCTTCCTGCGGCTGATGACCGGTAAAAAAAGTGAATCGCTGTTACAGCAAACAGGGTTATCTGGTCCGATTCTGGCCTATGAATGGACAGGGACCTTGCGATAGGAGTGTATCAAACGATGTTGAAACGGGATTTGGTAAATGCGGTGGCCGAAGAGATGGGCGCGTATCTGAAAAAGGATGTGAGCCAGGCCGTTGATATCATGCTGGACACCATAGTGGAGGCCCTGGCCGAGGACCGGCGCGTCGAGATCCGCGGTTTTGGCAGTTTTTCCGTGCGTCAGCGCAAGGCGAGGACAACCAAGAACCCCCGGACCGGCAAGGTCATGAAGATTACCTCCCGCAAGAATCTGCACTTCACCATGAGCAAATCGCTGAAAGACGCCCTGATCCAGAACGGGAAGTAAACTCGGGTAAGCGCTTAGCTCGGGCTTCAGAAGTGGCTGGTCTCACCCTTGCCCTGGCGCAGCACCTCCGGCGTATCGCCGATAAGCGAGACCACGGATGATGGCTCCGGGTACACCGGGCCGCCGTCGATGATGATATCCACCAGACGACCGAACTGCGCCTCGATTTCAAAGGCCTCGCTCATCGGCGGATCATCGGGGTCCTGGATGGCGCTGGTGTTGAGCATCGGGTTGCCCAGGGCATCGATGAGCGCCAGGCAGATGGCGTTGTCCGGCACCCTGATCCCCACGGTTTTCTGCCGGCTGAGCAGGATCCTGGGCACCAGCTTTGCCGCCGGCAGGATAAAGGTGTAGGGTCCGGGCAGATCTTTTTTCATGATCCTGTAGCTCATGTTGGAAACATGGCAATAGGTGCTGACGTTTTTGAGGCTTGAGCACATGAAGCTGAAAGGCTGGTGTATCGGCCTCTTTTTTATTTGATGGATCCGCTTGATCGCCTTCTGGTTGAACATGTCGCAGCCGATGCCGTAGACGGTGTCGGTGGGGTAGCAGATCACCGCGCCTTTGCGCAGGGCCTCTGCCGCCTGCTGGATCAGGCGGGGCTGCGGGTTGTCCGGGTTGATGGCAAGTATCACGCGGCGATCCTTTTTTGCTGGGATACGGGGTGGATGGCAGAAGCTTAGGAGCCGTTGCGGATAACCCCGTTACGGCTCTTTATGCCGTTTCAACGGCTAACCCCTTATGAGTATTGGGATTCTTCGTCCATATTGTACGGTACTGCCCGGCAAAAGGCAACAGCGAAGCGGTGACAGCGAAGCGGTGACAGCGAAGCGGTGACAGCGAAGCGGTGACAGCGAAGCGGTGACAGCGA
>JAJZSH010000059.1 GCA_021822005.1 Deltaproteobacteria bacterium
GATGATGACCATGAGGATGTTGTTGAAGTCGTGGGCCACGCCTCCGGCCAGGGTGCCGATGGATTCCATCTTCACGGCATGGCGCATCTGTTTTTCAAGATTCCGGTGTTCGGTGAGATCCAGACAGGAGCCGATATAGCCCGCGAAGGCGCCGTTGGCGTCATAACGGGGCTGACCCTGATCGAGGAGCCAGCGGTATTCGCCGTCATGGCGGCGCAGGCGGTATTCCCTGGCGAATGACCGCCGGGCCTCGAAAGCCTCGGTGTAGATTTGCAGGCAATGCGCCAGATCATCCGGATGCACTCCGGTGGCCCAGTCGTCGCCCGGTTCCTCCGCCATGGCGCGGCCGGTGAAGGCCAGCCAGGGCTCGTTGAACCAGGTGCAGCCCTTGTCGAGGCCGGACATCCAGATCAGGGCCGGGGAGGTGTTGGCAACGGTGGCGAAGAGCTGTTGTGACTCGCGCAGGGCCGCTTCGACCTCGCGGCGGTTCTCTTCCTGCTCGGAGAATTCCAGGGCAAAGGAGATGTCGCGAGCCAGTTCATCAAGCAATTTGACTTCGTTTGTATTGAAGAAATGGGGTTCGCCGGCATAGAAGTTGATGGCCCCCCGGACCGTGTCAAAGACGACAAGCGGGAAGGCCGCCGAGGAGCGGTAGCCCCGCTCGAGCGCCTGAGCCCGCCAAGGGGCCATGCGGGGGTCATGTTCGATGTCGTTTGCGACGCTGTACCTGCCTTCCCGGATGGCCGATCCTGTCGGCCCCTGATCGGAGGGGGCGTTACCCAGAGTGATGCAGAGCCTGGCGAGGTAGCCGTTATCCATCCCGGCTTTTGCCGCCGGGATGATGGCCCCCGAGGCCTTGTCCAACAGGCCGATCCAGGCCAGGCGAAACCCGCCGTCCTCCACGGCAATGCGGCAGGCTTCCTGGAGCACCGCCTGCGGGTCGCGGACCCGGACGATGGTCTGGTTGATGTTGCTCAACACCGCATACACCCGGTTCAGATTTTTGAGCGCTGCCGCGGTCTCAAGCCGTTCCTGGAAGAAAGCCACGCGCTGGCGTTGCCAGACAAAAGCCATGATTGCGCCGACCCCGAAGAGCAGGACCACGACAAACCCGCCCATGATCCACAAATGTTCCCGCAGCGGCGCGTAGGCTTCCGAGATGTCCATTTTGCTTACCAGAAACCAGGGCGAGTCCGGAATGGCGCGCACATCGGCGATCACCGGCACGCCGCGATAGTCATGGCCTTTGGCGACCCCGGTCTGCTCCAGGAGGGCCGCCCGGGCGGCGGGAAGATCGGTTTGGCTCAACGGGAACCGCAGGGTGAGGGCGGCTTTTTTCCGGAATCTGAGTTCGTTTAAATAGACAACCTCCTGGCCCTCCCGGCGGACCAGCAGGATTTCCGCCGTCCGGCTTGGGCTGGGCCAGCGCTGGAGAAAAGGGTAGAGATACTGCTCCGGGTCAATGCGCAGGGAGAGAAGCCCCAGTGGCCGGTTGCCGTCCTGCTGATCAAAGATTGGAACCAATACCGCAAGATAGATTCTTCCATCGTGGTCGTTTCGGTAAAAATCCTGGATTGTCACCCGGCCTGATTTGAGAATCTCTGGAAGGCGCTGTGCTATAACAGTTGAGAGAGGCGTTACCTCGGCTGGCGCCGACAGGCGGGTTGCCCCGAGAGCGTCGAGCAGGCGGATCTGGTCATACTGATAGTGCGCCCGGAGCTTGCGCAGCCACTCCTGGAGCTGTCGTTCGTTTTCCGTGTCTTCCGGTTTTTCCAAGAGGCGGCGGACAAGGGCGGCAAAGGGGGCGTTGTCGAGCAGAATGGCGGCATCCGCCTGCCGTTCCTTGCGATACTGGGTCAATTCTTCCGTCTTCATCTCGGCGATGGCCGAAAGCTGGCGTTCCACCTCGGTGCGGTAGTTCTGTTCGTGGTTCCGGTAGGTAAGAAAACCGGCAATAACGATGCCCGCCGCCAGAAAGGAAAAAATCAGGATGAAGGTATAGAAGACGCGCGGGGGTGATTCGCCTTGCAGGCGGGCCAGCCAGGCAGGCGGCAGGGCAAGGGCGAGCAGACCGCTCCCCAGAAACATGAAGGCCATGCTGGTCAGTGCCGCAGGCGGAATGTAGGAACTGCCGTAGAGTAATGGCGCCCCATACACATAGGCCAGGACGAAGACGAACCCGTTCCCGGCCAGAAGGCCGGCGAGCAAACCCGCCACCGTGGCCAGCCGGGGCCGGTTTGCAGACGAGGCGAGGAACGACAGGGAAGCAAGCAGGAAGCAGAACGCAGTGGCCGGAGACATATGTCCGATGGGTGTTTCTCCGGCGGGATGAATGATTGTTATGCCGAGGTGTTCCGCCTCCAGATATACGCCCTGGCAGGACAGGATGAAGAACAGCAGGGCGGCCACTGCCCCTGCCGAGGTGATGGCCAGGCCTGCCCAATACGCTCCGCGGTGCGGAGGGCGGGAGCGGAGGCAGAGCGCCACGGCGTACAGCACGAACAAGACGGCCGTGCTTGGCGCCACCGGGATATTGCCGGAGCCAAGGCTGGAGAGAAAAGGCGAGCCAAGAATCCAGCAGAGAAGAGCGATACATCCCGTAACGGCTACAAACACAGCGCAGATGCGAATCAGGAGCTGAAAGGGAATCGGCCCCTGGGCAATGGGCAGAGAGGCGCGGTTTTTTTCTTTGTTCCGGAGCTCAGCGGCCATGACTTATCTCTTTATCCTTGGTGTGGGGAAGTGGTATGGCAAGGCGGGGCAATATTTTTATGTCACCATGATGGCACGGGGTAGGGACAATGTCAATCCGTGTCGGGCGGGGAATCTTTTTTTTAAGCGTGTTGGCTATGGTTCAAACTCTTCGTCCAGGTCCGGCAGTTCAATGGTCACATCCCGCAGGGCATGGCTTTGGCAGGAAAGCCGCCAGCCCGAGGCGATCAGTGCTTCGCCGAGACGGGCTATTTCGGCGGGCCGCACCGGACTCAAATGTGCCGCGCCCGTAAGCACCCGGAACCGGCAGCGGCCGCAACCGGCCTTGCCGCCGCAGACCGTCTGGATAGGGATGTTCTGCATCAGGTAGTTGTTGAGCAGGCTGTAGGCCGGGTTGACCGTTACCGTGAGTGAGCGGTTGGCGATGAACACCTGGGGCTGATGCGGCATGGCGGCTCTCCTGGAAAAGTCTTACTGCGTGGTGGCTGAGGCTTCCGGGTTAAAGGGGGTTGGTGCGGCGCGCAGGGTGAGGACGGCGATCTCGCCGGGGCAGTTGAAGCGCAGCGGCGCGCCGGAAGCCCCGACTCCCCGGCTGGTGAAGCCCTGCATGCCCCGGTATTGCCAGAGGCCCCTGGCGGTGAAGCGGGGGGCGCTGCTGTTGGTGTAGATGGGTCGGCCCGAGGCAAGGCAGATCTGGCCGCCGTGGGTATGGCCGCAGAGGTACAGGGCCGCCTGATGCCGGGCTGCCTCCTGGTAGGCCTCGGGCGAGTGGGCGAGCAGGATGCTGAAGGCGTTGGCCGGGACGGTGCTGAACGCCCTGGCCGCATCGTGGGTCTTGTAATAGTTGGGATCGTCGATGCCCACCAGCCAGAGGCTCTCCCCGTTGTGTTCGATCCGGGTCGCGTCGTTGACCAGCATCAGCATCCCTGCCTCCTCGAAATCCGGGACCATCTCGATGCAGTCGTGGTTGCCCAGCACCCCGAAGATCCCGTGTTTGGCCCGGATATGCGGCAGCAGCCGCCGCAGCTCCCTGAGGCTTGGGGCGATGGGGCCGTAGGTTTCCATCCGGATATCGCCGCCGATCAGGCAGAGGTCGAAGCTCCGCTGGCCGAGGCGGGCGAGGACGAGATCGACAAGGCCCGGCAATCCGTCGAGATGCAGGTCGGTGAGCAGCAGGATGGTAAAGTCCTCAAAGGCCTTGGGCAGGGCGGGGCAGACGAGCTCGTGTTCGGTCAGCTCCGGCTTGAGGGCGTTGGCCAAACCCTGTTGGTAACGGCCCAGAAGCCGGAAGGCGGTACCCACCACCACCCGGTTGTAGATGAGGGAAGAAAGGTTGAACCAGACATGCCAGCGGGCCAGGGGCTGGTGGCAGGAGCGCCATTCGCGCAGCCGCACCGTGGAGCGGACAAAGCGGGGATAGTTTTCCATGGGGGGCTTGAAGAGGAGATCTTTCCAGAACCGGGCTCCGGCATGGGCCACCGGTGCGAAGATGACCAGGGCCAGGAGTGCCGACCAGAGAGGGGTCTGCATCCGGCCGGCCAGATAGAGGGCGGGCAGCCCTGCCTCGAAAATCTGGTCCAGCCCGAAGACGGATTCGCCGCTGGCCAGGTGCAGGCGGCGCTTGATGAAGCTGGAGAGCAGATCGCCTGCCATGAGCAGGGCTGCGGCACACATCGCGGTCTGCCAGGAAACCCCGAGCAGGGGAAAGGCCAGGGTGGAGCCGACGAGGCAGGCCAGGATGCCCCGGATGGTTTTGTGGGGGCCGAAGAGCGGCCTGCCGTCGAACCAGATCGCCCCATGGTCCAACGGCCGGGCCAGGCGGTCGCCCAGGGCCAGGCTGGCCAGGGGCGGCAGCAGGTTGCCCCAGAAGAGAAAGCAAAGAATTTTTATCGCGGCGGTCATCTGTGTCCTGGAAGAGGGGCTCAGCGCAGGGGCGGGTTGAAATAGCCGAAGCGCAATCTGGGAAAGCGTTGTCTCAGCTGCTTGAGCCAGACGCGGATGCCCATGGGCGCGCCATCCTCTTCAAATTGCAGGGCCTCAAAATACCAGTCCGGGTCCATGTTGAGGTTTCTCAGCTGGAGAAAATCCGGCTGGTATTCGGCGATCAACTTGCAGAGGGCGGCAAACTCCGCCGGATCGTCGGTGAAACCGGGCAGGATGAAATAGTTGAGCGAAACAAAGCGGCCATGCTGCTTCATGACCCGGATCGACTGTTTGACCGAATCAAGGCTGAATCCCTTGGGCCGGTAATAGCGCTGGTGGTATTCGCTTCGCGCGCTGTTCATGCTGACCCGCAGGCTGTCCAGTCCGGCATGGGCCAGGCGGGCCACGGCCTCGGGCAGGGAGGCGTTGCTGTTGAGGTTGATGGTGCCCTGGTCGGTTTCCTTGCGGATCAGGAGGATGGCCTTTTCGATGGTTTCGGCCTGGAGCAGGGGTTCGCCCTCGCAGCCCTGGCCAAAGCTCGCCACCCCGCCCTTGACTGCCTTGAGATGCGGCACGGCGATCTCGGCAATCTCCTTGGGGGTTGGCACAAAGGTGATCCGGTCCTGGGTGGAGGGACAGCAGCCCGAGGGCTGGAGCGAGATGCAGCCAAGGCATTGGGCGTTACAGACCGGCGAGGTGGGCAGCGGCGCCTCGAACTGTCGGAGGAAGTAGTTGATCGCGGCTGGGCAGCGGTAGGTGAGGCAGCATTTGCCCAGATGCTGGACAAGGCGGTTTTGCCCGTGTTGTCTGAGCCATTGTTCGGTGCGGCGGGCAAGTTTTTCCGGTTGGAAACGATTCATCTCCTGGCGCTGGTCCGGGTCGCTCCTGAAGGCGCTGACCCAGAACCGGCCATCGAGCCAGCCCACGGCGGTGTAAGCGAAAAGCGGCAGAGGGGCCAGGTCGGCGCTGGTCTTTTCAAAGGCGGCCCAGTGGATGGCGGTATGGGCCGGAGACATGAAGGCCGCCACCGCCTGGAGGCCGGCGGTGGGGCTCAGCGGGTTTTCCGCCAGCAGGAGCGGCTCGCCGTTTTCCGGGTCGATGCCCACCGGATTGCGGCCCGGCAGCACGAAGATGTCGCTGCCCTCGGGCAGGGGGATAAGGTCTTCGAGGCTGGGCCGGGAAAAATGGCTGCCGCTCCGTCCAGCCATGGAGAGCCCGGGAAGGTCCGTGATTTCGCCGGCGGCGTTGGCAAAGACCAGGCTGGGAATTCTGTCGGGGTGTTTGGGGGAGCTGCTCACGGAGATTCCACCTGGCAGGGGGAAAACCCCTTGGCTTTACGGACAAGGATATTGGTCTCAATCGCAGTCACAGTCAGTCTCCTCGGTGAATTCAATTTGCAAGGGCGGTCTGGGGTCAGGTCTTGAAATGTTGGTTTTTGTCCATCGTTCCCTTGATGATCTTACTCACGGTCGTGTAATGTATGCCCAAATGTTCGGCTATCTCTTTCAGCAGGTAGCCATGGGTGACATGCGCCTCCGCTACCCTGCGGTCCCGTTCTGCCTTGGTGCCGTATGCCATGAACAGCTCATCAAGCGGCGGACGGGCTGGATATCTTTGCTTGCGCGGTATTTCCGGAACTTGCTGTTTTTCTTGGAGCAGATCGTTCAGTTTGCCAGCGAACGCGGCGCTTCCTAAGAAAGATTGTCCGTGCAGGGTATTCCAGGGAGATTCGGATTGCAACCCTTCCGCGACAAAGCGTTGGTATTGGACTCTTGCCTGGGCACGATTCCGGGAGAATTGTCCCAAAACCCAAGCGGTTGTCAGGAAGTCCGCCGCCTCTTCGGCGTTCAGAGTTCCACGGTAACTGCTCCAGGGCCATGCTTCTGGCTGGGCGGCGATGCCTGCCGCGACGGGATTGAGCACAATATAGCGGCACAGCTCCAGCAGGTGGGCATCTTTTTCAACGAGGATCGCTTTGTAGCGCCCTTGGAAAACATGGCCCACCCGATCATGCCGCCGGTTGAAGGCCTGGGTGTAGATCCCGTTCAACTGGCGCATCCCCGATGACAGGTTCGGGTCGTGGGTTTCCAGGAGGAGATGGTAGTGGTTGTCCATCAGGCAGTAGGCGTGGCAGGACCAGTTGTAGCGATGGACTGTGCTGGAGAGGATCGAAAGAAACCGCTCCCGGTCGGAGTCATCAAGGAAGATATCCTGCCGGGCGTTGCCGCGCGAGGTCACATGGTAAACAGCTCCGGGAAATTCCAGTCGTAAGGGGCGGCTCATAGTGGGCAATCATAACACAGGGAAACTTACTTTTCAAGACCTGACCCAGCAGCATGCTCCCTTTCTCTGCTGACCCTCTTTCTCTGCTCTTTCTCTCTTCTCCCCGCCGTCAGGTTGACCCAATTGTTGGGTATTTTTTATCCTTTACATGGACGTACCGATAGAATATAAAAGGACAAGTATGGTTTATTTGTGACCTATTACTATGTCACATTGTAAATAATAACATTGTGTTAAGACAAATAACAGTGAGGACACCAATGAGGACATTTGAAAAGACACACCCATGGATAAGCTTTATGCTTGATTTGCGAAAAGCATCGCACAAGCT
This sequence comes from Deltaproteobacteria bacterium, assembly GCA_021822005.1. GTDB lineage: Bacteria > Desulfobacterota > Desulfobulbia > Desulfobulbales > Desulfurivibrionaceae > Thiovibrio. The sequence continues at coordinate 7,250 of JAJZSH010000059.1, forward strand.
ATGGATGCAACTTGGTGAAGCTCAATCAAAATGCCAACACATATCTGGAGTTCCGCTCATGCCAGCCACAGCCAAGGAGCTATACAAAATCTTTTTAGCTAAGGGAGCTTTGGCGACGGCAGCGATTGAAGGAAACACCCTCACCGAAGAAGAAGTAAAAAAACATTTGGATGGAGAGTTAAAACTACCTCCATCCAAAGAATATTTAAAACAAGAAGTTAGCAACATAATTGATGCTTGCAACTCTATTGGCAAAGAGATTATCAATGCTGAGACTACCGATTTAACGACGGACAAAATTAAACAATATAATTCTTGGATATTGAAGGATTTGCCACTGGGAGAAGATGTGGAGCCTGGCGTGGTGAGAAAACATAGTGTTGGCGTTGGGACATATCGAGGAGCCCCTGCTGAAGATTGCGAGTTTTTAGTTGAAAAATTATGCGAGTGGTTAAACAAAGACTTTAAGTCTCCGAATGATGATGAAATAATAATTTATGGCCTTCTAAAGGCAATAGTATGCCATGTTTACATTGCTTGGATCCACCCTTTTGGGGATGGCAATGGAAGAACTGCAAGACTGCTTGAGTTTGAAATCTTACTTTCTTCCGGGGTGCCAGCCCCATCTGCTCAACTGCTCAGCAACCACTACAACCAAACAAGAACTGAATACTACAGGAACCTTGACGCATCCCACAAATCCGGCGGCGACATATTTCCTTTTATTATGTACGCCATCCAAGGTTTTATTGATGGTCTTGTCGGCCAATTAGAATTGATACAAGAACAACAACTCCATGTCCACTGGATGGATTATATTCATTTTATTTTTAGCAATAAAGATTCGGCTACAGACATAAGAAGAAGAAGGCTAGTAGTTGACCTATCAGGCCTAGATGATCATGTCATTCCATCAAAGGCTAGGCATATTTCCCCAATAATTGCAGAAGCATATGCATCGTTAACAGAAAAGACATTAACAAGAGACATAAATGCTCTGATTGGATTGGGCCTTATCGTAAAAACTTCAAAAGGGTTAATAGCAAACAAGAATTTGATGCGAGCTTTCTTGCCGCCTAAGCGTAAAATCATTTGATGCTGTGCAACCCAACGATTAAGCTCACAGGCCGGAGCTTGCGCCGGTCATGTGTAGCTCCTTGTTCGCCGTTAAATTTATATGTTTTTATTGGTTAATTTTAATAGGTTACCGATGTTATCTTCTATATATTCAAGCAATTTGGTAGCCATATATTCGTCGATGAGGTTCAGGCCGTAATGACTGGCTATGTAGCTGAAAGAGAAGGATATTTGCGGAATGTCAAACAGATCACCAGCAAGTTCCTCCGTAGCCACATAACTTGATAGAGCAGCTTCTGTAGCTTTCTTTAAACTTGTCTTTGTTCTTTTGATTCCTCTGGATTTCAAGCATAATTCGGGGCCAAGGTGAAATAGGTCTTTAGGGGTAAGTTTTTGACCGACAAATATCCCAAAAGGGATTGCCTCAAATGCATCTAAATATGCTTTTGAAATTTCACGTAACCAACCTTCTGGTGTTGATGGTATTTCATGCTCAAACTCTGAATCCTCTTCGTCTACCTCGATATTCTCCCACATTTCATTCTGGTGCAACCAGATTGGGTCAGCATTATTCATTATGAAATCGTCAGCACTCATACCATCTATAGTCGGTGGGCGCTTGATACGCTTCTGCTTTCCATCCATAAAGACTGTCATGTACTCATTTTGCCGTTTCTTCTTTGCTGCCTTTTGGGCCGGAGTGAGCTTTTTCATTGGCTTCTTCATGTGTATCTGTGGCGAACGTCCAAGCTCAGGGACGCGCCGCTTGCGGCGCGTCCGCTGGAGCGCCTTGTTGGGCTAGAGCAAAGCCTTCGCTCTGTTTCATGCATTGTCGGATTGCGAGCAAGTCTTTGTAGCAAGCTGCTGCCATTTCGCTCGGATTACCAACAGTTCCGAGGAATGACAACTTCATGTCGGAGAACTTGGTCTCAAACATCTCAATCAACTCGGCGGTTGCAGCGAAGGACGAGAAAGACTTAGCGGGCAAGAGGGAAACTATTTCATTGAAGTTCGTTTGCCAAAATGGAAGAGGAATGGTGAACTTTTCGTCTTCGCCCAAGTAAAGGGGCGCCCCATCAATCCGCACTATACGATTGGGAACAGCCTCTACAACACTGGGCGGCAAAGGACGTTCGAGCCAAGACAGTTTGGCATCGATCATGCGAACAGCCCGCCGAAATTCAAGACTGATCGCGGTCTCATAGCGCCGACGCTTCGCATACCACCTATAGATGGCACCACCAGAAGAGAGCGCTGCACCTAAGAGTACCCCAAGGAGTCCGGCTGTGCCCTGATCCATCACCATTGCTTTACCCTCCTAACGGCCCAACGAGTCTGTAGAAAAAGCCCGAAATGAGCTTTTTTGTGGCTCGTAACTACCTGATATCCTTAAGGCTAATTTTACCCAAAATGACTTATTCTACAGGCTCAACAGCAAGGGTAACCAGCGGCGGCCACTGAACTTGGACGCGATTAGCGCAACGCTGCTCCCCGCCGTCTGGTTGACCCACTTGTTCGGCTATGCCGTTCATTTATTTTTTCAACTCGCTGCAACCCAGCCGCCATCGACGAATAACGTTTGGCCTGTGACGAAGTCTGAGGCCTCGCTGGAAAGATAAATTACTGCCCCAAGTAAGTCCTCAGGTGTGGCAAGCCTCCCCAGCGGAATGCGCGAAAGCACTTTCTCTAAAATTGGCCCTTGCAATGTGACTTGGCGACTTGGTGTGCTGACAGCTGTTGGCGCAAGAGTATTAACTCTAATGCCATGAGGTGCCCATTCCATGGCAAGTGCCTCTGTTAGATGGTCAATTCCGGCTTTGATTCCACCATAGACGGATCGACCTGGCACAATGCTTTTGCTGAAAGTGGAGCCAAGATTAATGATTTTACCATATTTTTGTTCACGCATGATTGAGCCGACAGCCTGGCAGCAAAAAAACAGACCTTTAAAACCTGTGTCGACCATTGTGTCCCAATCGCTTTCGGAAACGTCCCATGCTGGCTTTGTGACAGCGCAACCTGCATTGTTTATTAGGATATCAACCTTGCCTGTTGTTGCTTTAATAAATGCCTTTAATTTTTCAATTTCAGAAACGCTTTGAACGTCAATGACGCATATTTCAGCTTTGCGGCCATTTTTCTCTGCGATTTCTTTTACTTCCAGTAATTTTTCTTCACGCCGACTGCAAATTATTATGTCACAACCAGCTTCAGCGAGGCCGATTGCTATGTCGCGCCCAATGCCTTCACTTGCGCCAGTAATGACGGCAACCTTATCGTGGAGGTCAAATTTCTTGTAATGATCTGGCACGATGTTTCTCCATTTTTTCTTTTACGCCGAACTATATTATTATCTAGCGCGAGATTTTGTGGCCCTTCCCCGCACGCAACGATTCTGCCTTGCAAGAAAATGTAGCTTCCTTTACCATTATCTTGCAACGCCAGGCGGATAAGGATAAATATTTATCATTATCTGGTGCGAGATAATATCAACGGGGAATTATCCATGACCACGCTGCATGAGTTTGAAGCGTATCTTACTGACAGACGGATTGTCCAGAAAAAACAACTTCCCTATTTCATCCGCTGGGCTTCCAACTACCTTTCCTTTTGTGAAAAATCCGGTTCAGGTCCGGACAGCGAGAGCCAGGTCCAGGCATTCCTCCACGCCATGGCCAAGAGCAAAGAGGAGTGGCAGGTCAAGCAGGCGCGGGAGGCCATCCGTCTCTTCCTCTTCCATCTCTCCCGGACAAGCCCGGAGGCAAACGGCGCGATGGGGGATTCGTCTTCTTCCGCATCCTGGCAGCAGGCGACCACGCAGATGCGCGAGGTTCTGCGCCTGCGGCACCGCTCGCTGCGGACCGAAAAATCATACCTGCAGTGGCTGCGGGTTTTCAGGGATACCTTGCCGGGAAAGCTCCCGCCGAGATCGGCTCTTCGGACGTCAAACGCTTCCTCAGCCACATCGCCGTCGAAAAGAAGGTCTCCGCCTCGACCCAGAACCAGGCGTTCAGCGCTCTGCTCTTTTTCTTCCGGCACGTCCTTGATCGTGACCTTGCCGATATCAGTGAAACCGTCCGGGCCAGCCCCCGCCGCCGCCTGCCGGTGGTCTTGAGCCGTCAGGAAATCCGGCGCGTTTTCGCACACCTGCAAGGTGTCTACCTGCTGATGGCCAAACTGATCTACGGATGCGGGTTGCGGATCCAGGAGTGCGCCGACTTGCGCGTCAAGGACATCGATTTCGAACGAGGCACCCTGACGGTCCGGTCCGGCAAGGGTGACAAGGACCGGGTCACTGTTCTGCCCGAGTCGCTGAAAATGGAGCTGCAACTCCACCTGGCCGGGGCGCGCCGGATTTTCGACCAGGACTTCCGGGACGGCAGGGCCGAAGGGGTGGCGCTGCCCGATGCCCTGGAGCGGAAATATCCCAATGCCGGCCGGGAGTGGGCATGGTTCTGGGTCTTTCCGGCCCCGGCCATGTCCGACGACCCCCGATCCGGCAAACACCGGCGGCACCACATCCACGTCTCGAATCTGCAACGCTCTTTCAAGGAGGCTGCCCGCCGGGTCGAGAAGATAGACCGGAACGCCTCGGTCCATTCGCTCCGTCACAGCTTCGCCACTCATCTTCTCGAAAAGGGCTACGACATCAGGACGATCCAGAGCTTGCTCGGCCACAGTAACCTGCAAACCACCATGATCTATACCCATGTGGCGGGCAGGAATCTGCTCGGGGTCATCAGCCCGCTTGATACCCCATGAATGGAGAGAAAGGGCTGCGTGCATTGCCTGGGGCTGGAAATGCCGGACAGAAGAATGAGAGTGTTTTCCCGTACTGAATCGGATTCCTCCCCCTCGTTCAAGAGCGCATCCCGTTCCCCGCGGTTCTCCGTCCGGCTTTTTCCTGTAGACAGGCAAGCCCCTGCCGGATGATAATCAGGCAAAAACCTGTTGAGTTTCTGCGATAATTGTGTATTTTGTCCCTCTTGATTTCGGCAACAAGCCGTTGTTCAGGAAGGAAAACAATTGGGATGCCATGATCGGCATGAGGAGCCGTAACGAAAGGGTACAGCAAGTACAGATTATTTCGTAACGGCCCCTAATCTCCACGGAGGATATCAGATGCAGCAGACAGCGGAAGCAAAGGCCTGGAGTATCGACAAGGCCCGGGAGCTGTATGGCATTTCCCGCTGGGGATTGCGCTATTTTGATATCAACGGCAAGGGGCAGGTGACTGTTGCCCCGCTCAAGGAGCAGGGCGGCACCATCGCCATCGTTGACGTGATCAAGGAGGCCGTGGAGCAGGGCCTCCATTTCCCCATGCTCATCCGCTTTCACGACCTGCTGCGCAACCGGGTGGAGCGGATCAACAAGGCCTTCAACGACGCCATCGTCGAGCTGG
>JAJZSH010000060.1 GCA_021822005.1 Deltaproteobacteria bacterium
CAACGATGCGCCGATCCTGGCTGCCCCCTTAGCCGACCGGCAGGTCAATTTCCACAAGGACTTCTCCTGGCAGCTGCCTGCAGGGAGTTTTGCGGACCCGGACCAGGGCGACACCCTGGACTACAGCGCCACCCTGGCGGACGGCTCTCCGCTGCCCTTCTGGCTTGCTTTTGATGCGGCTACCCAGATCTTTTCCGGCCACGCACCGAAACAGGTGGACTCCGTAGAGGTAAAAGTAACCGCCACCGACAAGGTGGCCACCACGGGCAGCACCGAGGGGAGCCTTTCGGCCTCGGATCTCTTCCGGATTACGATCAGCCATGGCAATGAAGGGGTGGGCAACGGCGAGGATGCCCCGCCGACCGGGCATGATGGCAATTGCAACGACGGCCCCGGTACCGGCCCAGGCAGTCCAGGCAGACGAAGAGACCATGACGATCATCGGCTGAGCGATAGAGAAGAAGAACGGTCGGATGATTGGGATAATGACCGTGCCTGGGGGCAGTCCCAACGGGTGCAGCCAGCTTATCTGAATGCCAGCCATTGGGACGATAAGCAGTCTCAGACAACATCGAAGAGCGGGGAGCAGGTGGATCCGTCGGTCGTGTTCGGCCGTTGGCTGACCATGGACCTGGCGGTCTCGAAGGCCTTGGCGGAGAAGAAAACCCTTTCCTGGCTCGACGAGCGGCTGGGCGCGGATACCACGGCCCTCAGCAAGGCAAGCGCCGGGTTCCTGGGCTCCACGACAACCTTCGGTGCAGACCTCTTCTCCCTACAGGCCGGCCATGGTCAGGAGTTGAAGGGATTCAAGGGGCTTGGCGAGGGTCTCCGGAAAGTCGCGTAATAACCGGATCAGTGCGTGTAACCGGGATCGATCCATGAGATGGTCCCGGTTTTTCGTTTGCGCAGCATTGGGGACAGCATGAAAGTCAATATAAAAGAAGCTTTTGCAAAACTCTTGTCTGAGATTCGACAAGCTCACCAAAAGCAGTGTCAACGGCGAAGGAAAAAGGTCAACGATCTCAAGGCGACGTCCGTTTGCTCTGAGCCTGTCGAAGGGCGTTTCCGGAGTTTTGCAAGAAGTTCACAAGACATTTTGCAACGATTGCTGCCGGAACCCGAGCCCGATCCGCTCGCCTTTGCCCCGCCGCTTCTGCGCTTGCAGGAGGTGGCGCCCAATCCCTTGGGACGATGGGTGCTCAAGGCGGCTTTGATCCTGCTGGGTTGCCTGTTCCTGTGGGCGATTTTCGGCAGATTGGATATCATTGCCGTGGCCGAAGGCAAGCTGGTGCCGCACAGTTATGTGAAGATCGTCCAGCCTTCCGAGGCCGGCATTGTCAAGGAGATTCTGGTCGGGGAGGGAACGACGGTAAAGGCTGGGCAGACGCTCATGCGCATGGACGCCCTGATCACCGATGCCGACTCGAACACCATTCAGGCGGAATTTGCGCGCAAACGCCTTACGCTGCAAAGGATCGACGCTGAACTCTCCGGGGGAGCTTTCCGGGCCGAACCCGGCGCTCCCGCTCTTGTGGCGAAAGAGGTTGAGGCGCAGTTTAGAGCCAATCGAGCGGCGATGGCTGCTGCGCTGGCCGAAGAGCAATCCCGTCTGCTTAAGGCCAGGCATGATCTCGCCGCTGCTGAGCAGGTCCGCGTCAAACTTGAAAACACCTTGCCCCATTATGTGGATACCGAAAAGATGTTTGACAAACTGGCTGTGCAGGGTGCGGTTGCCCAGGTTGCAGCCAGCGATAAACGGCGGGAACGGATCGAGAAGGAACAGGAACTGAAGACTCAGGAGTATGTGGTTAATTCCGCGCGGGCCGGGGTTCTTCAATCTGAAAAAACCATTGTGCAGACCGAGTCCGACTATCGACGGCAATTATATGCCGAACGCAACGAGGTGGCAAACGCCCTGGATCGGCTTACCCAGGAAATCGCCAAGCAGACCCATCGTAAGGATTTGCTCGATCTCAAGGCCTCGCAGGATGGGGTGGTAAAGGATCTGGCCACCCATACCATCGGCACTGTGGTGCAGCCCGGCACGGTGTTGCTTACTTTGGTGCCGATGAATGAAACCTTGCGTGCCGAGGTGTGGGTTTCCAACGAGGATATCGGCTTTGTGCGGCCAGGGCAGCCGGTCAAGCTGAAATTTGCCGCCTTTCCCTTCCAGAAATACGGAATGGTCGAGGGGATTGTTGAGTACATCAGCGCCGATGCGGCGGACCCCTCCGCCAACAACAGCGCCCCGCCCAGTGACGGAACCGGGAAGCCCATGCCCTTCGTCTACAAGGCGCTGGTGACATTGAAGTCCATGTCATTGGAAACGGGCGGCGAACGCTTCCCCTTGACCGCCGGGATGCGGACCAATGCCGAGATCCTGCTCGGCATCCGAACCGTGGCGGAGTATCTTCTCTCTCCGGTACAAAAAGCGTGGCATGAGGCGGGAAGAGAGCGATAAGGCGGGGAAAACAACAGCCGCCCATGATCTGGACAGAATCATCAGGCCTCTCCTTGCCGGATTATTCTTTTGCCTCTTGTCTCTTCCCCGGAAAAACGCTATGCATATCCTCAAAGACCATGCTTTCTTCCGCCCCCTCTTGCCCTTAGCAAAAACCCATGCGCAAACCGAACCGCTCCCCCCGGCAGGCAGAACCAGCCGTCAGGGGTTCGAAAAAGAAGGCCGGGAAAGAGCCCATCCGCAAACTGACGGCCAGCGACGATCTGGGCGTTCTCTTCTCCCATGACCAGGATAACGGCCTCCCGGACAGCTTTGCCGAGGCGCTGGCAACCGGGATCCCCGCTACGACCCTTGCGGAAATCCTCACGGAAAAGGAGGAGCTGCCAACTCTTGCCCAGTCGCTGCAGGCCGCGATAAGAAACTCCCCCCCACCCCAGGACCGGATCGATCTCCATGGCTGCACCGCCTCAGAGTCGGAAATAAGGACGGAGCATTTTCTGGCCCGGTCCCGGCGCAATCACCTGAAAACCGTCATGGTCATAACCGGCAAAGGCCTCCATTCGCCGGAAGGCTCCGTACTCAAAGACGTCATTGAGGCCCGGCTCAAGATCATGAAAAACGACGGCTCGATCCTCGCCTATCTCTGGGAAAAAAAAGATCGGGAAAAAAGCGGAGCCCTTCTCGTGTACCTCCCCTGAATTACAATCAAAAGGATTCTTGCCATGCCCCTCCACCAGGTCGCTGTTTTCAACCCCTTCCCCTTTGTCGTCGGCCAGAGGATTCACCTTGCCGGGGGTCCGCGTGGCGGGGACTGGCAGGTGATCGGCCTCAGCGAACGCAAAGTCCGGCTCGGATGCCCGGTTTCCGGACGGGAGGTGGAGTGGGACCGCTTCTGTTATCTCAGCGAGGCCCGCGCACAGGAATGGCCCATGCCGCGCTGACACTTTTCAGGCCATCGACCCTTGACTTGCATGCAGCCCGAATTATATTCCCTGACAACCGCCGGGTTTTACGCCCGGCTGAACATGCAGACAATACGCAACGAGGATCTTCCATGGAAAACACGATAAAAACCGGCATGCTGATGGCAGCCTTGACCGCCCTCTTCATGGTGGCCGGCCAGGCCATGGGCGGCCAGGGCGGCATGGCCGTGGCCCTGCTCATGGCCATCGGGATGAATTTTTTCGCCTACTGGTTCAGCGACAGACTGGCCCTGAAAATGGGCGGGGCCCGGGAGGTGGAGCAGAGCGAGGCGCCGGTGCTGCATTCCCTGGTCGCAGGCCTTGCGGCGCGGGCCGGGCTGCCCAAGCCCCGCGTCTATGTCATTGACAGCGAAACCCCCAACGCCTTTGCCACGGGGAGAAACCCCGACCATGCCGCCGTGGCCGTGACGCGAGGCCTGATGAACATCCTCAGCCGCGAGGAACTGGAAGGCGTTCTGGCCCATGAACTGGCCCATATCAAAAACCGGGACATTCTGATCAGCTCCATGGCCGCGGTCATGGCCGGGGCCATCAGCTCCCTTGCCACCATGGCCCAATGGTCCATGCTCTTCGGGATGGGCAGAAGCTCGGATGATGAGGACAGCGGCGGCGGGCTGATCGGCGCAATCCTGATGATGGTCATCGCCCCCATTGCCGCGGCCCTGATCCAGATGGCCATCTCCCGCAGCCGCGAATACCTGGCAGACGCCACCGGCGCCAAAATCTGCGGCAGACCAGCCTCTCTGGCCAGCGCCCTCCAACGCCTTGAAGACTCGAACCATCGCCACCCCATGGAGGTCAACCCGGCCACGGCCCAGATGTATATCGTCAACCCGCTCTCCGCCGGGGGTATGGCCAGCCTGTTCAGCACCCATCCGCCCATGCAGGAACGGATCCGGCGGCTTCTTGCAACCGGTTGAGCCATACCCCACGCGTTGCCACATTAACAGAGCTGCGGCCCTTGGCCTAAAAAACCATCTGTTCGAGAATGAGGAGCTGTTTTTCACAGACCTTGCCAGGCGCGGACTTGCCTGAACCCAGCCGAAAAACCATCTGACAAGAGGACAAGGACGCCGTGCTGGATCACAAAAAACTCGCCGTCATTCATATTGTCAAAAAGGAACTCGCGGTAAGCGACCAGGAATACCGTGACACCATGGAAAAGGTGGCGGGAGTCCGCTCAGCAAAGGATCTGGACGAGCCCGGCTTTCAAAGGCTCATGCGCTACTTTGCCAGAAGCGGGCATTTCCGCGCCAGCCGGGAAGGCATTACCTTCCGGCAGAGGATATACATCAAGCATCTTTTGGAGGATCTTGCCTGGGATGCGACCCATTGCACCAATTTTCTGAAAAAATACTACAAGACCTCCGAGATGGGAACCCTTTCCAAAAAAGAGGCCAGCAAGGTGATCGAATCACTGAAGCATATTCTGGCGGGACGATGAAAATAAGGAGGAAGGAACAACAATGACAGCCTTCAGGAATGAATGGGACTTGAGCATGGCCCTACAGGTTCTGCACAGTGAAACCGTGGACGGCAAGATCTGGGCCGAAGCGGTGAAATGGCTGTTTCTCTTTGGCCCCCCTGCAATCAGGGAGATGATCAGCCAGGCCTCGAGCACGGCAACCGGTGAGTTTTTTCCGGAACTGTCCCCCATCGGCTACACCGATCAGGGGGAGGCACTGTACGACATCAAAAAACTTGCCGAGAGCCTGGGGATGAGCGACGAGGAAGCCTTGGCCAAGATGGCGGATCTGGAAGCGGAACATGATATCCAGAGCCTTTATGACGCGCCGGCGGCGCATAAAATCCAGTAACCGGAATCAGAGCACAATCCCGCCCCGCCGTCTGTCCCTGGCGAGAACCCGGTCCAGGGAAAGCATGCCCCCGCCCCGGAAAACAAGGGCCAAGGCAATCCCCAGCACCAGAATATGGTACTCAAAGCCCTCCCCCTGCTGTTGCCCGAACCAGTTCATGAAAAAACCATGCTGCAGGTGATTCATCTTCAGGCAGATGGCGATGGCCGTGCCGATGGCCAGGGCCCAGACCCTGGTAAAAAGGCCGAGCACCAGCAACAGCGAACCGCACACCTCGGTGACCATCAAGAGAATAATGGCCCAGAGCGGAAAGCCCATGGCGGAAAAAGCCGTGACCGTTGCGCCATAGCCAGGCCCCCCGAACCAGCCGAGAACTTTTTGCGCGCCGTGGGGGAAGATCACCACCCCCAGAGCCAGGCGGATCAGGAGTTGAGCAGGGCTGTTATCTGTCGCTGCCAGGGTTTTCACCATCGGAAACCTCTCAATAAGAACCAGTTACAAGTGTAATACCCCAGCTGCCTTCGGGACAACAGTTCCCGCTCACGAGTCCAGGCAATGACGCAATTTTTTAATATATCAATTCCACAACGGAATTTCCAGTTGAAAAACAATTGCCCGCCTCGATGAACAAGGTAATTTCATAACAATGGGCATGGCGTTTTATTTTTTTTTCAGGTAATAGTTAAAAATGTTCCCGAGAGGAACGAAAACGCAACGGATGGCATATAGCGCCAGAGCCATGCCCCCCCTTTCCGGGTCGGGATGTGGCCGCGTTTTTGGCAGGGAAAAAATCTTCATCGGCCAGCCATCTGCTTTATTCTAAATGATGATACCGTGAAACACGAGGAGAGACCATTGAACGCCCAACTCCGTTATTATTTCCTGCTCCTGGCCATGCTTCTTTTTCTCGTAGCCGGTTGCGGCACCAAAGAGGCGAAAACCGCCTTGGAAAAAGCCCCTGCAGGGGAGGGAACCAGAATCACCGGCGCGGAACTGGTCGAGCTCCTCTCCGACAACACCATTTCCATCCATGAATACGGCGATACCGCAATCATCGAAATGTACGCCAATGGCAAGATGTACGCCGTAAAAAGCAAGAATGAGAAAAATGAGGGGGTCTGGTCAACGGAAGACGACAGGCTCTGCCTCCAATTCAAGCGCTGGGGCTTTGGCGAACAGATCTGTTACGATGTGTTTCGCAAGGGCGAAGAGTATAACCTGTACACGGCCAGCGGCATAAAATCGAGTTATTTCACCATAACAAAGGGAGTCAAACGAGGACAGGCAGGCAAAGGCGCGGCATCCGGACAGAAACAACCAAGCAAACGGGCCAGTGCCACCGCCTCTCCCGATGTGGTGGTGGAAGAACAGGCCGCGCCGGTATCCACCCCCACAATCCAGGAGACAAACCAGGCCTCCAGCCCGCAGGCCGCCAGCCGGGATCTGGGCATGATCTACCGCAGCATGAGCCAGAACTGTCCGGGCTGTAATCTGCAGGGCGCCAATCTGGCCGAAGCCAGTCTGATGCGGGCCAACCTGGCCGGGGCCAATCTGACAAACGCCAACCTCGGCAAGGCCAACCTCAAATGGGCAAACCTGAAAGGCGCCAATCTGACGGGCGCGGACCTCTCCGGGGCCAACCTGGCCGGGGCCGACCTGGCCGGCGCCAACCTTGAGCGGGCCGACCTGACCGGGGCCAATCTCGACCAGGCCAATCTCCGGGGCGCCACAATCAATGGCGCCATCGGCCTTGACCTGAAAAAAGCTCTCCGTTAAAAGGAGCCGTAACGAAGTTACGTTAACGGCGATGGACAGGAAGGCAGAGGTTATTTCGTAATGGCTCCTAAAAACCCGCCTGATGTTTGCCGGAGCCGAGCCTGACACAGGTTCGGCCCTGCCTCACTTGACGCGGCGCACCGCCCTGGTCATGGCCGGCCACTGCCGTGGCGCCAGGCAGAGAAAGGGATAGAGCAGCCAGCGCATCCTGCCAAGGCGGGCAACAGTCACATCCTTGCACCGGCAGCAATCACAGGAGGCGGCAAGATCCTTTTCCTCGCCGAGCCATTGATGCTGGTACAGCAAAAACACATGGGAATTGGCCTTGGCGCATTCCTCGCACAGCCACTGAACGGTTCCGTTTATCTGCCACTTCTGCATGGGGGATTCCTTCTTCATTCTTGCTCGCTTGCTATCCTTTCCGGAACAACACCAACACCACAAGTATCGGTATCCTCTGTTTTTTCTTTAGCCGTCGTGCAAAAATAACCGTAACCGCAGTGCTAAACATTGTTGGTTATTTCTTTCCCCAGAGGACATGCTCCGGCATCACCCGTCCTTGCCCAGATAGGTCCGCGCCCCCACGTAACACCCGTCAAAATAGCCGTTGCGCAGCGAGCTCTGCCGAATGGTCTCACCCTTTTTGGGCGCATGGATGAATCTGCCGCTTCCGGTATAGATCCCCACATGGGATACCGCCGAATCCCCGCTGGTGGCAAAAAAACCAGATCCCCCGGAGCGAGATCTTCACGGCGCACCGGGCTTCCCGCCTGGAACTGCGCCATGGAATTACGCGGCAGATTGAGGCCGTTCAGCTTGTAGATGGTCATGGCCAGCCCGCTGCAATCAAAACCCGTCTCAGCCGACTCCCCGCCCCATTCATAGGGAATACCGAGAAAACCCTCCGCGGTGCTCACCAGCATCTTCCGCAAGGCCCCGTCCTGATAGTGCCGGAACCGGGCCGCGGCAAATTCCCCCGGCGCAACCAGATAAAACGCCTCAATCACCCCGGCTTTCCGTAACTGCACGGCCCGGTTTTGTGCTTCTTTCCGCGAAGGATAATCCCCGAAGCGGACCTTGTACAATCCGCCGGCATGGCGATAATAATAGGCGTCAAGCCCCAGGGCATCAAGTTTCTGCATGAGGCGGACCGCATTGTCCAATTCGGCAAAGGCTCCGACCTGGATGGCATGACCCAGCATGGCCAGTTCTTTTTTTGAGGCTGCCCGAGGCAAGGCTCCATCTCCCTGCCGGAGCCCGCCGCAGCCCGGAAGCCCCCCCAGGACAACCACAAGCAGAATCCACCTGGCCGGGGAAAAAAACTGGGCCAAAAAACCTTGCCCCGCCATGCTCACGACTTCACCTTCCCCGTGACCCTGCCATAATCAGCCAGAGCGCTCGCAAGCTCCTTTTGCACCGAATCGGCCAGCTCCTTTGGGGCAAGGGCCTTTGCCCCGCTCCCCCAGGAGAGCACCCAGCGCTTGACCTCATAGAGATGCCGGGCCGGGAAACCGAGCACCACGCTCCCGTCTTTTTTCCGGACCTCTGTCTGCCGGGGATGCCATTCCCGTTCCAGAACATACGGGGCATGCTCCCTGGAAAACCAGACCTTCACCAGGATCTCGCGCTCCCCGCTGAAAATACCGAACTGTGTCCCGCTATAGCGCGCATGATCAAAATCCTCGGGCACGGAAAACCTTTTTTCAAGCAGCAGGGCCGTTTCGATCCTGGACATGGCGAAGGTTACAATCGCGCCGCGCCGGTGGCAATGGCCGATGAGATACCACTCCCCCTGATAACGCACGAGATGGTAGGGATCAACCCGCCGCTCCGTACTCTCCCGCCCGCCGGGTTTGCGGTAGGAAATGGCCAGCGCCCGGTTTTTGCTTAAGCCCGCCGACACCGCTTCCCATACCTCCGGCTCAAGCCTGGTTTGCCGCTCCGGAATCACCGACAGCTTGTCTTCCACCCAGGCCGGATGGATGGAGACCTTCTCGGGAAGGGAATCCTCGATTTTCCGGAACACCTTCTGCAGCTTGCGGTAGATGGGCGTATCTTCGTGCATCCGCAAGGCCTTTTCCGCGATGCAGATGGCGAACAGATCGCTCTCATTCAGGGAAATGGCGGGCAGGGCATAATTTTCCTCGGTGTAATAATAGCCCCGGACCCTGGCGTCGTAGGCGATGGGCGCATCACGCTGACTCCGCAAATAGTCGATATCCCGCAGGATACTCTTGGCGCTCACCTCGTATTCGGCGGCCATGGAACTACAGTTCGCCATGATCCCGCTGTGCATCCCCTCGCGGATCTTGCGGTCTATGAACAGCAGTCGTAAGAGCTGGGTTTTGTCTTTTGCCATGTTTTTTTCAAAAAAAATTCGCAGGTAGGACACCATTTGTCCTACCTGCCATGATAGTCTCACTCCAGAAGAAAATACAACACAACTTTTTCATCTGGAGGAAAACAATGTTTTACAAAGATTTATGAATCCGCCAAACGCTGGCGGGTCAACCCTTTCAAGGTTCTCGGCATCACCTGATCCCCCGGTGAAATACCGACCTTCCCCCACCGCGGTTTACCGACTTCCCCCCATATATTTCCCAGTCCCGCTCGGGTACAGTGCCAGAGACTTGGACCCACGCGCCCTGGCAGGCGCTCCTGGCATCAGCAAAAAAAGGGGAACCCATATGACCCATTGCAATCTTGCGAAACAGTGCGTTTTCTTCGCTGTGCGCGACGAGGGGAAGGAGATGCGCGAATATTTCACAGGACTCTATTGCGCCGGGAACTTCAGCGATTGCGCACGTTACAGAGCGGCGCTGAATGTGGGGCAGGAACTGGTGCCGGACGATATGTTCCCAAACGAAGATGATTTTCTCAGCCTTTTCGCCTGGTCCGTGAACCGGCGGGAAAGCCCGGTCAGCAAGCCCGGTCGCACTCGCTACCCTGTCAGCCCCTGACCGTGATTGCCGAATCATCCCGCCTGCTTTCATTTTTATATCTGGGGATATTTTTTTGGCAAGCCCTGCCTCACACCCCATGGTCTTATTACCCCGGTGGTTACATATCGAAAGGATTATCGCGGCTGAAGCCGCTCCAAAATCATCTTTTTAACGAGAAATGGAATTACTCCGGTTTGCCATCAAGATGGCATTATGCCGCCCTTCGACAGGCTCAGGATGAGCAGCGTTAGCGGCGACGGAT
Organism: Deltaproteobacteria bacterium; assembly: GCA_021822005.1. GTDB lineage: Bacteria > Desulfobacterota > Desulfobulbia > Desulfobulbales > Desulfurivibrionaceae > Thiovibrio. The sequence continues at coordinate 10,242 of JAJZSH010000060.1, forward strand.
AATCAACCCGTCAGCCGTTGTTCGCCTGTCGAAGGACGAACGGAGAATGTCACCTTGAAAACAGGCAATCGTCCGACTGCCTGTTATTGTGCAGACAACCAACTCCCCGCCCGGCCGCCCCCCAGGAAAACCACTTGACAGGAACTCGGGCCTTCTGTAATGTGAATAAGCATTCACATAAAGGAGCCGTTGTGCCGCCGAAAAAAAGCACCCATATCCGCAGGGAAGAGATTGTCCGGGCTACGCTCCAGGTTATCGGCGAAAAGGGCGTGCACGGCCTCACCATCACCGAGATCGCCGGGCGGGCCGGGATGAGCGACGCCAATATCTACCGCCATTTCAAGGGCAAGCAGGAGATTCTCAGGGCGCTGGGCGATTTCATCAGTGAGGCGGTGATGGGCAAGGCCGCAGGAATTGCGGCTGGGGAAGGGACGGCTCTGGAAAAGCTCAGCGTCATTTTTCGTTCCCACGCGGCCCTGATTGCCGCAAACCCCGGCCTGCCCCGGTTCATGTTTTCCGAAGAGATCCACCTCGGAGACCGGCAGCTGGCCAAAACCATAGCAGGCAAGATGGCAGGGTATATCGAAACGCTGAGCAACGTCATTGCCGCAGGAATCAAGAGCGGCGAGATCCGCTCACTTTCCCCGAGGGAAACCGCGATCACCCTGCTTGGCATGATCCAGTTCACCGCCTTGCGCTGGTCCATCACCAGAGGCGCTTTCAGTCTGGATGCCGAGGCCGGGCGGCTGTGGAACAATTTCCTGCGGCTTATCCAAGCGGCCTCTTCCCCAGCGCCGGCAGAAACCAACCCCATGGACTCCGAATGAAAAAAACGCTCCTTTTTTTAATGCTGTCCGTCTTTTTCACCGGTCCGGCCAGGGCGGCAGAGCCGCTTACCCTGGGGGAAGCCCTGACAACCGCCGACAAAAATCATCCCCAGATCGAAGAAGCAGCAGCAAATCTCTCGGCCACGGAGGCCAAGCTTGGCCAGGCCAAGGCCAATTACTGGCCCCAGATCAATCTCGCCGCCGACTGGAACAAGGGCGACACCTTTCTCACCGCCCTTGGCGGCATCAAGGAAACCGAGGTTTCCACCACCTCGGTGGTGATCCGGCAGAATCTCTATGATTTTGGCCGCACCGCCGGAGCCACCGCTGCAGCGGGCGGGGCAAAAGCTGCTGCCGCTGAAGGACTGACGGTCAGCCGTCAGGATGTGGCCTTCCGGGTCAAGGCCAGCTGGTATCTCGTTTTAGCGGCGGAAAAGCAGGTGGAGGCCAGCCGAAAAACCGTGGCTGCCCGAGAAGGCTTGGCCCGCCAGGCTGGGGAGTTTTTCCGACACGGGATCCGCTCCAAGGTGGAAGTGGCCAGAACCGAAGCCGCTCTGTTCGCGGGCAAAAGCCTGCTGATCCGGGCCGAGAACAACCGGGATCTGGCCCGTTTGGAACTGGCCAACGCCATGGGACTGACCTCTCTTGCAGACCGCCCCTTGGCCGAGCCGGAGGCAAACGCGGCCCCTGCGCCGGAAGATCTGGCCAGCCTGCGGGAGGAGGCATTGCGCAGCAGAAGCGAACTCAAGCGGCTCTCCTCCCTCAAGGATGCAGCTTCTGGCTCTCTGCGCTCCGCCCGCAGCGGCTATCTCCCCACCCTTTCGGGCACGGCAAGCTATGGCGAGGCCGCCCAAAGCATGCTCCCGGAAGGTCAGGTCTGGGCCCTGGGGATCAATCTCACCCTGCCGGTTTTTTCCGGATTCGCCACCCGGGAACAGGTGCGCGAGGCCGACGCCGTCATCCGTGGGGTGGAGGCCCAGCACAGAAATCTGCGGATGCAGATCGCCAAAGAGGTGGAATCCGCCTGGCTGGGGATCAACGAAGCCCAGGCCCGCCTTGCGGCAAGCAGCAAAGAGACGGTCGCGGCTCAGGAAAGCCAGCGTCTGGCCATGGAGCGCTACCGGGAAGGGTTGGGAACAATGATCGAAGCCCTTGACGCGCAGGCCCAGGCCTTGAACGCGGAAACCGCCCGGATCCAAGCGGGATACGACCAAAAAATCGCCAAGGCAAGGCTGGACCGCGCCTTGGGCAGACAATAGAGTGGGAGAACAACGATGCAAACTCCGACCATGCTGAAAATACAAAAAAAACATCTCCTGGCCCTGGCCGGACTTCTGGCCATTGGCCTTATCCTGCGGCTCACTGTTTTTGGCCCGCCCAAGGTCCAGGTGGTGCGCCTTACCAAGCGGGATCTGGTGGCCCAGGTCTATGGCAACGGCACGGTGGAAGCCAAGGTGGTGGTCAACATCGCCAGCAAGATCACCGGGCGGCTTGCCGAGGTCAGCGCGGATCAGGGGGATCTGGTCAAGCGCGGGCAGGTGCTGGCGAAACTGGACGCCACCGAGTTGCAGGCTCAGGCCCGGCAGG
>JAJZSH010000061.1 GCA_021822005.1 Deltaproteobacteria bacterium
AAGGGACCACCATCCTCTACACCACCCACTACATTGAAGAGGCCCAGGAACTCTGCAGCCGGATCGGGATCATCGACAACGGCCGCCTGGTGGAACAGGGCAGCCCCGCCGCCTTGCTCCAGCAAAGCGGGATACGCAACCTGGAAGAACTTTTTCTCCATCTGACCGGCAAGGAACTTCGCGACACCTAATGGATATCACCGAATCATCTTTCCCCCCACCCTCTCTCTTATGCTGAAGATCTTTGCCGCCACGGCCAAGGAACTCCTGCTTCTGCGGCGGGACCGGACAGGCCTGCTGGTCCTCTTTCTCATGCCCGCGATCCTGGTGGTGTTGATCACCCTGGTGCAGGAAAATATCATGGGACTCACCGGCCAGAAAAAGACCCAGGTGCTGTTTCTCGACCTGGATCAGGGGGATCTTGGCAGATCCCTGCAAAAGCAGCTGGCAACAACCACTCTCGATCTTGTGCTCTGGGATGAAAAACGGAAAGATATCGCGGACATCCAGGCCGCCGTCACGGGCGGCGGCTATCAGGTCGGGATCGTGATTCCCAAGGGCGCCTCCGCCCGGTTTCAGGAGGAGACGGCGCGTCTTTTCCAGCAGGGCAACGGGAAAGGAAAGCCACGGGAGATGGCCGCCACTTCCGTGCAGCTCTTTGTTGACCCCGGCATCATGGCCGGATTGCGCTCGGGCGTTATTGCTCAGCTACAGATGGCCTTAACCACTATTGCCCTGGAGGCAAAGCTGGCCCAGCTCGACGGAGTGCTTGCGCAAAGCATGGCCAGGGTCGGGGTGCCGCCGGAACGCAGCCCCCTGGCCGGCGACAAACTCCCGGCCCTGTTCCGGCAACCCCTTCTCGACCTGCAGGAGCACCAGGGCGACTCCGGGGCAATCGGCGCCTCCCAGTATAAGCCGGTCCAGCAAAATGTGCCGGCCTGGGCCCTGTTCGGGATGTTTTTCACCGCCATCCCCATTGCCGGTTCAATCCTGCAGGAACGAAACTCCGGCATCTGGATCCGGCTGACAGCCCTTCCCGTCTCCCCGCTGGTGCTTTTTACCGGCAAGGCCGTGGCCTATATGGGCGTCTGCCTCTGCCAGTTCCTGCTCATCGCCCTGATCGGGGCCTTTCTCTTCCCCTCGCTCGGGCTGCCGGCCTTTACCGTTTCCATGCATCCGACCGCAGTGCTGCTCACCTTGGTGCTCTCAAGCCTCGCTGCCTGCGGCTATGGCATCTTCCTGGGTTTGGCCTGCAACTCCTACGAGCAGGCGTCCACCCTGGGCTCCACCACCGTAGTGGCCGCCGCAGCCCTCGGGGGGGTGATGGTGCCGGTCTATGCCATGCCCCAGGTGATGCAGCGGCTCAGCATCATCTCGCCGCTCAACTGGGGGCTGACAGCCTTCCAGGACCTGCTGTTGCGGGGCTATCCCCTGTCGGCCATCCTCGATGACCTGGGCCGCTTGCTGCTGTTTTTCGCGGTAACCGTTTTTGTATCCTGGAAACTTGCCGGGATCCGCAAATAGCCCCTTCCCTGTTAACCAATGCCAGAGGCTCTTTTTAACGACCATGGACCAACTTCAGCAAGAGCTCCTCAAACTGATCTGCACCACCTGCAACCTCACCGACGTGGACCTGGCCGGCATTGGTCCCGACGATCCCCTGATCGGTCCGGATTCCCCTCTGGGAACCGACTCCCTGGATGCTCTGGAGATTGCGGTGACCGTGCAGAAGGAATACGGGGTGAGAATGGACTCGGAAAATACCAGCCGGGTTGTGTTGCAGTCGGTGGCGCGCCTTGCCGACTACATCAAAGCGAACAGGTAGGGGAATCTTTCTGCCGCTTTTTTTATAAACAAGCAGTATGGCTGCACGCGTAACAGCTGTCCTTCGACAGGATGAACGGGATAAGCCGTCCAAGGCGGCGGCACTCTTTGCCTCCCCCTTTGTTAAAGGGGGGAATTAAGATGAATTCGCCCTGGTTTTTCAACCAAGGCAAGGCACAAGGCAGACATGGCAAAAGTCGTTATCATCGGCTCCGGAATAGGCGGATTGAGCACCGGCATCATTTTGGCCAGGCTCGGTTTTGAGGTCACGGTGGTCGAAAAAAACAGGCAGCCCGGCGGGATGATGCGCAGCTATGTGCGCCAGGGGGTGCATTGCAATGTCGGCCTGCATTATCTGGGCGCCCTGGATGAAGGGCAGGTTCTGCGCCGCTGTTTCGATCACCTGGGCATCACCGTCGATTTGCCCCTCATGCGGATGGGAACGGACGGTCCCATCGACCGTTACCTCTTCAGCGACGAGCGCCTGGGGATCGACTCCTTCGATGTGCCTGCGGGATTTGCGGCCTATGAGAGCAATCTGCGGGCAGCCTTTCCTACGCAACAGCCGCAGATCGATGCCTTGATGGCGATGCTGCGCCGCAGCGGTTCTCATTTCGAACAACTGGACTTTCTCTACTCGGAAAGGCCGGTCCACTCCTGGTTTGAACAAATGGAGCCCCTGGGGGCTGTTTTTGAGCGACTCGGCTGCAGCCCCGGGTTGCGGGCGGTCTTCGGCCTGCCTTCGGTCCTGATCGGGGTTCCCCCGGCAGTGTGCCCGCAATTTTATCACACCATGGCCCTGGCCAGTTATCTCTTCTCCGCCTGGCGCCTGACCAGCAACGGGGCGCAGATGGCCGATGTCTGCGCCCGCCGTCTGGCCTCCCTCAGCGGCCAAGTACGCACCGGCGACACGGTCGTCCGGGTCCGCACCGCGGACGGCGGGGTGCAGGGGGTCACCCTGGCCTCCGGGGAAAGCCTTGACGCCGATCTGGTCATCGGCACCCTCCACCCCAAGGAAACAATGGGGCTGCTGCCGCCCGAAAGCGTCAAACCCTCATATCGCAGACGTATTGAGGCCTTGCAGAATACCCACGGAATGACTGCTGTCCATGCCCTGATACCGGCCACCCGGCATCCGGCTTTCGCCCACAACCTCTTTGCCATCCAGACCGAGGCCTCCGGCGATGCCGGCGATCTGATCTATGTGCAACTGCGCCCCAGCGAACAGCCGGACCAGAATCTGCTCTCCCTGATCACCTCCGGCCATGAAGCCCTGTGGGAGCGGTGGCAGCACACCGTCAGCGGCAAGCGGGGCGAGGAATATCTCCAGGCCAAAACAAACTTTGCCCACCGGCTGATCGGTCAGGCGGAAAAGATTACCGGCCCTCTCAGCGGCGTCCAGCTGCTCGATGTCTCCACCCCCCTGACTATCCGGGATTGGACCAACAGCCCCAACGGCTCGGCCTATGGGGTCATGCGTTCGACGGAGCAGCTGCTTTCCGGCGCCCTGCTGAACCGCACCTCGTTGCGGGGTTTGTTCCTGGCCGGGCAGAGTGTCATGGCCCCGGGTATCCTGGGCACGATTATCGGCTCGCTGGCCACGGTGCAGTTTATCATCGGCCCGGAACGGTTCCGGCGGGAGGTACGAATTTAGGTAACTATACTGCTGAACAGTTACGGTTCGGTGGTTTAAGTTATTTCCGGCATTGAGACGGATGGTTACGAATTGAGGACTTTGCCTGAATTGCCTGGCGTCCGGACAGTTTTCCGCAATCGTTCCGGCAAGGCGTTTTTTTAATCGCCAAGGGCCGTTCCGGTTGGTATGTTTTGCCGGTCGATTTTTCGCGCTGATTCGCGGTCTCCGAGGCGATGAGAGGGCTGGCGCCCCAAATAAATTCCAGCTATGGTCATAATGCGTATTCTCCTTATCAATCCCCCGAATTGCGGGCGAAGCATTCCCGAAGAGCGCTATGGGATAACTTCGCTCAAGCAGATTTTTCGCGGCGAACCCCTGGCTCTCGAAGAGCTGGCCGGAAATCTCTTGGAACATACGGTGCGGATCCTCGACCTGAAGGCTGATCCCGATGGCCTGGACAGGGAGCTGCGCGAATTGCAGCCGGAGCTGGTCGGCATTACCGGAGTGACCTGCGAGGCGAACACCATGCTGCGGATCGCCGCCAGGATCAAGGATTCCTGCCCGGCAACCGTGGTGGTGGGCGGGATTCATGCCAGCAATGATCCGGATTTTTTCAATCAGGCAACAGTGGATTATATCGTGGTCGGGATCGGCAAGAAGGTCTTTGCCGAGCTGGTGTGCGCCCTGGAGAGCGGCAATGGGGGCGATGAAAAATTCACCGATCTGCCCGGGGTGATTCGGACCACGCCGGGCAGGCAGATTGAACGGCCGGCACTGCGGAACTGCTGTGCCGATCTGGTCATGGAGCGCCCCCCTGATTATGATTTGGTACAACGCTACCGCTCCCATTACCTTCTCGAAAAACTGGGCATCACCATGGGCTTTGTCGCCTCGGCCTTCGGCTGCCCGCACCAATGCCTGTTCTGCTCCATTCAAGGCCAGACCGGCGGCGGCTACCTGACAAAATCCATTGAGACGGTGATCCGGGATATTTCCCTGCTGCCCGAGATCCCGATCATCAGGCTGGTGGATGCCAACACCTTTGGCGATGTCAAACGGGCCACCGCCCTGGGCCACGCCCTGCTCGCCTCGGGTCTCCATAAACAGTATCTGGTAGATATCCGCTCCGATACGGTTGTCCGTCACCCGGAGATGCTGCGGCAGTGGAAAGAGGCCGGACTGCGGGCAGTGATCATCGGCTTTGAAGGGATTGACGATGCCAGCCTCTCGGCCATGAACAAGGCCAATCAGGCAGCCATGAATGCCGAGGCCATTTCCATCCTCAATGCGCTGGGAATTACCATTGTGGGCGATTTCATCATCTCTCCTGACTATGATGAAAATGACTTTGACCGGCTCGATACCTATCTCGGGGCAAGACGGATCGATCTGCCCATGATCACGGTCATGACCCCCCTGCCGGGCACTGCCTTGTACCGACAAGAGCAGCACCGGATCAGCAACCATAACCTGGATTATTACACCCTGACCAATGCCGTCACCCCGACCAAACTTGAGGAACAGCGGTTTTACAGCCGTTATGCGGAGCTCCTTGTCAACAGTCACCAGAACGCACGGTTGTAAACTATGAATGCTTTTATCACCGCGGTCTCCGCCTTTCTTCCCGGTCAACCGGTGAACAATGATGACCTGGAGAGGTATCTCGGGAAGGTGGACCGGATCGCGGCCAGGACCAGGCAGATCATTCTTGCCGGCAACGGCATCGAGAACAGGCACTATGCCATTGACCCGGAAACCGGCGCCACAACGCACAGCAACGCCAGGCTGGCGGCCGAGGCCGTGCGCCTTTTAGGGCCGGCAGGCAGCGAACTTTCCGCTGATTTTATCGACTGCCTCTGCTGCGGCACCTCGTCTCCCGATCAGCTCATGCCCGGGCATGCCTCCATGGTGCATGGGGAGTTGGGCTGCGACCCCTGCGAGGTTATCAGTACCGCGGGGATCTGTCTTTCCGGCATCACGGCCTTGAAATACGGCGCCATGTCGGTGGCCCAGGGGTTGAGCAGGCGTGCGATTGCCACCGGCTCCGAACTGGCCTCTACCTTTATGCGGACCTCTTTTTTTCAGGCCATGCAGGGTGCGGGAAAGAGGCAGGATCATCCTGCCTTTTGCTTTGAGGCGGAGTTCTTGCGCTGGATGCTCTCCGATGGCGCCGGAGCGGTATTGATCGAAAACAAACCGGCAGCAAATGGTCTCTCCCTCGGCATTGACGGGATAGAGATCGTCTCCCATGCCCATTGTCTGGAGACCTGCATGTATGCCGGCGCCGTGAAGCAGGCAGACGGGAGCCTCAAGGGCTGGCGGGAGTATGTCGGGGAAGGCGAGGCGGCCGGGAACAATGTTTTGACCGTCAAACAGGATGCCCGGCTGCTGAATCGGGAAGTGATCCAGACCCTGGTTGGAAAAAGCCTGCCTCCGGTGGTGGAAAAACATGGCCTCAAGCCCGAGGATATTGACTGGTTCCTGCCGCATTACTCCTCCCAATATTTTCGGGAACCGTTATTGCAACAACTGCAGGAAATAGGCTTTGCAATCCCCGAGGAGCGCTGGTTTACCAACCTGGCCAGCAAGGGCAACACCGGTTCCGCCTCTTTCTATATCATGCTGGAAGAGCTGTTTTCTTCCGGCAGGCTGCACAAGGGAGACAGGATCTTGGGCTTCATCCCTGAAAGCGGCAGGTTTTCGGTGGGTTGGATGCTGCTGACGGTTGCCTGACAAACACGAACAAAAGGGGCTCCGCGTCACTCCTTGCCCCCCTCCCCATTATTTCTCCAGCAGGTGGGGTCCGAGGCGAGATAATCACCGGTGAGCTGGTAGGCCGCCCCGCGGCAGCCGTAGCATTCTTCCGCCTTTTCGCAGGTGCGGCAAGCCCCCTTGATCATGTTCCGGTAATTTTTCAGGTTGTTGACCACCTCGCTGTGTTTCAGGATATGGCCAAGCTTGTTGTCGCGGATATTATCGAGCGCAATGGTGACCCCGACACAGGGCATGACATCGCCGGTGGCGGTGACCACGCAGGAGACCTGATGGCGCATGCACTTGTTCCCCACCAGCGGCGGCTGAGGCTCCCAGTCGCGGCCGAACAGTTCCCGGTCCATGGCGGAGAGACCGACAAACAACTCCTTCAATGCGCTGGAATCCACACCAAGCCACATATTATCCAGGGCATTGGCCTGGGGGGTGATGACCTCGAAATAGGGCTCGATCTTCTCCTCCCGCAGCCATTGCCACATTGCCGGCAATTCCTTGATATTCTGCCGGCAGATCACGGTGCTGATGGCCAGAAATTGCTCCGCTGACGGGTATCCTGCCTCCCGCAAGGTGGCCAAGGCCCGGTTGATGATCTGGAATGCCCCCTTTTTTCCCGCCAGTCGATCCTGGATCGCCTCGTTGCGGGAATTCAGTTTCAGGACCACCCGGACCTTTTCTTCGGCCAGAACACCGGCAAGATTTTTATCAATGCCGGACCCGTTGGTGAACATCTCAATCTCAAGCCCTTCCTGGCCGAGAAACCGGAGCATCTCCACCAGGTGCGGATAGATGCTCGGCTCGCCGCCCAGAATGATGATCTTCCGGGCGCCAAGCTCCTTGGCCTGCAGGATGACATCCTGTATTTCCTCCCGGGAGAGTTCATTTCCGCATTCGTTGCTGCCCGGAACATAACAGTACGAACAGCGGAAATTACAGATGCGGCTGAATTCGATCTCCATGGAAAGCAGCTTGCCCGCCGCCACCGCCTCACGGATTTCCTGCTCGGCAAATTCAAGATTATATATCTGCATATTTTTTCGTATTTTTTTAGTATTGTTCGAGGTCTGCGAAACGATTCATTCTCTCCCACCGCGCCACTTCCCTTCGGTAACGGCCTTCCCATCCGGACTTCCGCATGATCAACCGGTAGCGCAGCTTCAAAAAAGGCTTGAAGAGAAAGCGCCAGATAGAGGTCCATCCCACGCCATGCTTTCTTGCCGAGTCGGGAGGATTCCACCAGCCCAACACCACCTGGCGCTGGTACCAGAATTGATACTGGAGCTCTTCCGCATCAAGGTGCTTTGTCCGCACATTGGCCCACAGGCCGGTGTATTTTTTATAATCGGTTGCATTGGTCAGCAGCCCTTGCTCGATAATCTGCTGGCGCATGGCCGTCTTGGGATAGGGGGTCAGGATCTGGCAGTAGGCGGCATCCGCGCCGATATGTTTAAAAAATTCGTAGTTTTCCCTGATCGATGCCTCATCGTCATCCGCAAACCCGAAAATCAAGCCGCCGATAACCATCAACCCATATTTATGACAATTCTCAATGGCCTTCTTGGAATAGGCCGGGATATCGCCTTTGCCGGCGCTGCTCATGTTCTTGACCGAGCCATTTTCGATGCCAAGAAAAACCGAACGGAACCCGGCCGCCGCCATTTTGGCGACCATCGCTTCGTTTGTTGCCATGGACACGCAATCGACCTGCACGACAAAGTTGAGCCCCTTATAATTCCTGGAAATGATCGCGTCACAGAGTTCCACGACCCGGGAAGGATTCAGGACCATGTTGTCGTCGGTGATGAAGATCCACCTGGTCTTGCGCTTGTAGTAAATATCATCGATATCTTCCAGGACGCGGCTGATGGGATAGGTCCGGAAGGTGCGGCCGTACATGTGCCGCATGGAACAGAAGTTACACGACCGCGTGCATCCCCGGGATGTCTCCACGAGTTCGATCTTGGAGTACATGATGTGATAGCCCCAGGTCAGCCTCCGTTTATCCCGGACCGGGAGCTTGAGGGTGCTCAGATCGAGGTTTTCACCCCGGGGATTATGGACGAACACCCCGTCTTTTTTATAGGAAAGCGATGGAATCGCCGCCAGGTCATCCCGGCCGTCCAGGGCATTGACCAGGCGGCGGCAGGCCTCTTCCCCTTCCCCCCGGACCATGAAGTCGATCCACTTCGCCTTTTCGGAAGCAGCGATCTCTTCATGCATCAAGGTGGCATGGTAGCCGCCGATCACGATTTTGACTTCGGGCCGGAGTTCCTTGATCAGGTGGGCGATCTTGACACAGGTGTCGTACTGCCAGGCCATGGCGGAGAGGCCGATCAGGCCGGGCTTGATCCTGTCGATCACCTTGGTCAGGTATTTCTTGATGGAGCTGCGTTTGCGGACAAGGTCGATCAGATAGACCTCATGCTCTTCGTCGATATTGCCGCCGATCGAGGCAATGCCGTGATTAGGCATATGGAGCGCCATCTCATGGACGATGATCGGCGTTACGTCGGGCATGGATATGAAAATAACTTTCATGGCTCACGCACGCTATATGCGTCCTTCAATCGTTGTTCCAGCATGGCGGTAGACGGTTTATCGTGTTCATAATCGGACTCGATCCGGTCGATGATCTTCAGGGTGATGGTATTTTTCACCCTGGTCTGAAACATAAACTTGCCGGGGGCAAACAGTTTATCGGTATTCGAGAGACGCAAGACATACACCGGCGCCCTGCACAGCCGGGCAATTTTCAGGGCTCCCCTGTTCAGGGCGCCGAGCTTGCCATTCCTGCTCCTGGTTCCCTCCGGAAAGACAAAGAGATTGCCGCCATCGTGCAGAAAGCCGGCCATGGTCTCCATCTGTTCAAGCATCATGCCGGTGAACCGTCCCTCGCCCGTGGCAGGGAAGTATCCCGATTTCTGGATAATCCAACCCCAGATCGGCATCTTGAAAAATCGTGTTTTCACAATGGTGCGATGCCGTTCAAAAAGGGAGATGAACAGGAGCGGATCCAGATAGGAAATGTGATTGCACACGATAACCGCGGATCGAATTGCCCTCACCTCTTTCGCGATCTCCCACTTGTGACTGGGGGCAAGGAACCTGACCATGCGGAAAAAAACCTGGTAAAAGCGGCTGTTCAACCGCTGGAACCGGGCCTCCGGCTCTTTGACAAACAGGGCACAGGCAGCATACCGCCATAGAAAGAACAGAATCCCCCCCAGGAGGAACCATACCCAGCATATGATGGTGACCAAAAAATCTTTTAGCACGTCAGCTCGTATGCCGGAAAAGGCTATTGGTCCATGGCCTTGCAATCCTTGACGAGCAGGCAGGTGTTCACCCCGCCGAAGGCAAAGTTCTGGATGGCGCCGATTTCTATGCTTGCCGGGGTTATCTCCTGGACATGCCGCAGCATGCCGCAGCGCTCGTCGATGTTTTCAAGGTTCAGGGTGGGGGCGACAAATCCCTGCTCCATCATGTAGAGGGTCAGGATCGTCTCAATCACCCCGCAGGTTCCCATGGTATGCCCCATGTAGCTCTTCAGGCCGCTGACAAAGGGGCCGTTGTCCCCGTAGACCGCGGCAATGGCTTGGGATTCGATCACATCGCCCATCTTGGTCGCCGTGGCATGGGCGCTGACAAAGTCCACCTCCGCGGGGGTGATCCCGGCATCGGCCAGGGCCAGGTGCAGGGTGGTGGTGATCCCTTGCAGGTTGGGCAGGATAAGGTCGCCGCCGTTGTTGTTGCAGGCAAAACCGATGACCTCGCCGAGAATCGTTGCCCCGCGCCGTTTGGCCGACTCGTATTCCTCCAGGAGCACCGCGCCGCCGCCCTCGCCCACGACCAGGCCGTCGCGGCCGCTGTCAAAGGGCCGGGGGGTGCAGTGCGGCGTCTCGTTATAGGCGGTGGAACAGGCCAGCAGGTTATCAAAGACCGCCACGGTGGTGGTGTCGTACTCGTCGGCGCCGCCGCAGAGCATGGCATCCTGCATCCCGTACTTGACCATTTCATAGCCGAAACCGATGGCCTGGCTGCTGGTGGTGCAGGCGGTTGACGAGGCGATGACCCGGCCGGTGATGCCGAACATTCGGGTGATGTTCACCGCCGTGGTATGGACCATGGACCGGAGATAATCCACCGCCCCGATGGAGGCGAATTTCGTCTCCAGCTCCTGGAAAAATGTCCGGTAGATATCGCGCTGGACCGTGGGGCTGCCATGGGTGGAGCCGAAGGCCACGCCCAGACGGCCGGAGGTGATGAATTCCTGATCCAGGCCGGAGCGCTCCAGCACATCCTTGGCCACCTGGCAGGCATAATAGGCCACCGGCCCCATGGTCTTGCGGTACAGCCGCTTGAAGCCGTAATCTATTTCATAGTCCACGGTGCCGAAAACCCGGGAGTGAATATGCCGATTCAGCAGCCCGTCGTCCCGCAGGGGCTTGACCCCGGACCTTCCCTGCCGGAGACTGGCGACGATATCGTCTTTCCCATAACCGATGGGGGTGATGGCCGAGCAGGCGGTGATGACGACGCGTCGCTTCATGGGATTTGGCCGGAGGGCATTAGGGGTTACGGGATGCGGCGATGACTTCGATGTAGTCGAGGATATCGTTGATGGTCCTGATCCCCATGGCCTTTTCCTTTTCCTCCCAGGTGAGGGAAAAGCCGAGGATCAGCTCGATTTTTCCCAGCAGTTCAATGGCGTCGATACTGTCAAAGCCATGATCGTCCCGGAGGTTGTCGTTGAGACCCGGCTGTTCAAACTCAAAATCCTCGGTCAGGATGGTCAGGATTTTCTTTTGTAAAACATCTCTGTTCATGACAGGTGTCCAGGCAAGGGCTTAAAAAATTAATCGGATCAGTGCAAGTTGGATACTCTATTTTTCGTGTAACTTCAAAAGGAACTTTTCTCTGCTCCGGCAGGGACCCGGGGATGGTCTCTGTCCGCAATGGCGCTCACTGGAGAAACCGCTCGAAATGATACCATTCAAAAGGATGTTCCCGCAGCCTTTTTTCCAGCAGATTCGCGTACTGCTGGGCCGCTTCGCCAATGGCCCGATCCCGGTCTGCCCGCGCGTGCGGCCTGATGGCGATGGGGTCCGACAGGGTAAAGCGGTAGCTGTTTTTCCCGGTGCGGAAGGCAAAAAAGACAAACAGCGGCGCCCCGGAGAGCAGAGCAAAGATATAGGGCGCCTCGGGAAGATAGGCGTCGTGGCCGAGAAAGCTGACCCGGACCTTGCGCTGATCGCTGCGCCAGACAATATCCCCGGTCATGGAGACTATTCCGCCTGATTGCAGAAAACGGATGCCCTCCACCGCGGCAAAGGGCGAGCCCCCCTCCTGATCGACGCCGATAATCGTCACCCCGGCCCGGCGCAGGTCTTCTTTCTGCATCCGCTCCACCCCCTCCTTTTCCTTCACCCCCATGTAGAGCAGGAGCCGCAGGTCCTCTTTCTGCCGGCGCAGCAGTCTGGCCGCCATCTCCCAGTTGCCCAGGTGGGACATGAGCAGAATCCCCCCCTGCCTGCCGATGACAGCCTCCAGTTTTTCCCAGCCCTGGGAGGTGAAGCTGGCGGTGTCGCTTCTGTCTGCGAGGAAGCGATCAAGATGGATGGTGGTGAAATTCTGGTACTGCCTGAAGGCGCACCACAGGTGATAGAGACCGCCGCGTTCCGGAAAAAGCGCCCCATAGAAACGGCGGCTTTCCGGGGCCTTTCCGGAAAAAAGAAAATACCCCGCGGCGATGATCCGCGCGGTCACGGCCAGCAGCCAGGGGCCGCACAGCCTGGCCACCCGGAGAAGAAATTTGTACCAAAACCCGTTCATGAGCGGGAGACTCCAAAGATCCGTTCCCAGATCAATCTGCTGAAGGTGGCTGAGTTCCGCCGAAAATCACGCCACGGCCGAAAATGGCTGACCCGCTCCCCCTTGGCCTGATAGACAACCCGGACCGGCGCTTCCACGGTCTCGATGCCCCTCTGTCTCGCTCTGACCAGCACCTCCACCTCGAACTGGTAGCGGGTTGCCTTGACCCCCAGGTGCAGGGCCTCGGGCAGGGGGTAGAGCCTGAACCCGGACTGGGAATCGGTGATGCGCGGCCCACCGGCCACCCAGACCCAGAAGTTGGAAAAGCCGCGGCCGAACCTGCTGGTCCAGGGCACGTTTTTCCCCGCCATTCCCTCCCGCCTGCCCACCACGATAATCCGCCGGTTTTCCCCCGCCGCCCGCAGCAGGGACGCGGCATCCTCCGGGAAGTGCTGGCCGTCGCCGTCGATGGTGATTGCCCAATCGCAGCCCTGTTCCATTGCCGCGGCAAAACCGGTGCCCAGGGCCGCGCCCTTGCCCAGATTGACGGGATGGCGGATCACGGAAATC
>JAJZSH010000062.1 GCA_021822005.1 Deltaproteobacteria bacterium
GGAACAATTAAGGTTGTTCTGATATTCAAGCCGGGGACAACATCCCCCTTGCCCCCTGTGGGGGCAAGGCATTGTAACCCCTTATAGGGGTGACCAAAGCCGGGCGCTCTGCGCCCGGATATTTACTCTTGGTCTGTGGGCGCGTGTCCTCAATAAAAAGGAGTGGGCCGTTTTGAGATGCCGTGAAGTATGCATCGAAGTTCGGATCACCCATCATCTTCCCAATCTTGTCGATGTCACCATCCACAATGTCATCAACTCGTTTTTGCACTGACACAGTATGGGATTCCATCGTTATCCATCGAGCTCGTGCGGCGTTCTTACGACTACAGGCCAAAATAACTGGAGAGTGAGTGGAAACGACCATCTGGATGTTTTTAAGCCATTCGTCCGAGGCCAATAGGTTGCCCAGTTTAACTGCGATGTCAGTATGCAAAAACGATTCTGGTTCTTCCAATAACCAAATCGGGACATAGAACCCTCTGTGCAGTGAAAGGTCGCTGTCGAGAATATAGTGCGTTTGGTAGAGGACGATTGATTGAGCGCCTGTCCCCTGTGCGGTGAGTGTGATTTCCGGTAAAGTTGATGAACTTCTAAAGGAAATATCCGATACGGCCACGATGTCCTCGATTCTTTCTGGTAGATCAACTTTTGTGGTTGAATGCGGCCAGATGGTTTTCAGGCGGTCAGTCAGAGTAGATGACAAATATGAGTTTGCGGTTTTCCGAAGTTCATCCCATTTTACCTGAAGACCCTTGAGTTGCTCGGAAACTGAAGAATGGCGCCCCCAGTTGTTGAACAGACGCTGCTTGAATTTATCTTGTGCTTTCCGGAGTAGTTCATCGCCTTCTTGGGGATGGATATAGGAGATGGAAACAGCACCCAAGACTTCTTGTGCTTCTTTTTCCATTGCATCGAAATACGAGTAACTATTCCCACCCACGACATATTCAACGACCACAGTTTCGGTCGCTTCGCGATAGGTAAACGATTTGCGAATCGTCAAGTGCGTGCCGTATTTTGCTGTAAGCCTTTTCTTTCGTGTCTGGCCGGTGACGGTGCTTAGATCAAACTCGATTGAAATGTCGGTGCGATTGAACCCTTCCTGTTTAGCGGCAAACTCCGTTTTGTTTAAGTCGTTGCCTGTGAAAGTGTTGGTGTCGAAGAAACAACGAATGGCACTCAGGAGTGCAGTTTTACCGGAGTTGTTCGGGCCGACCAAGAACGTAGCTTGCTCCAAGTCAATTAAAGTCTCTTTGCGGAAGCACTTGAAGTTCCTGACGGTTACTTTTTTTAGGAATGGCATAATCGTGGTCAGCTTAGGTTGATTTGTCCCGACAGCAGCCGCGGCAGCAGCAAGTCGCGGGTGCGGCGGAGTTTTTTGATTTGAAAATTAAGCCCCTGTTGCTGGGCGATGATGTCGACAAAAAACGCGGATAAATACTCCGTCAGTCGCTTCTTGTCGGGCGAGAGCGCCGCCTTCCAGTCGAGCTCGTTCAACTTGTGCTTAGGCGGCTCAAGGCTGGCAGTCAGGAGATTCAGAGCTTTGCTTACCCAGGTTTTCATTCGGCCGTTTTCCGCTCAAACAAGAAAGCGATTAAAAACATATGGTTAACCTTCTCCGCCGCCAACGACTCACACAAGATCTTGCTTCGCTCGGCCGCCGGACACATTGAGTGCGTGACGGACAGCCCGATGGCGGACTGCGGGACAAGTTGGTCTTCGGTATAGGCGTGGGTCATGGTGTCCTTGTTTTATTGGTAGCCTGTTGCTGCCCAGTTTGCTCCGAGCTTTGCAGCGGGTGCCTGCGGGCCAAGATCGTGGAGAAATTGACATGCAATCGTATTGCCATATTGCGGAGAACCTCCTTGCAGAACTGCTCCAATTTTGTGCGACATAGCGCGAGGAATGCTTGCGAAGGAGGACACGACCAAAACCTCCTTTGCTCGCGTGAGCGCAACGTAGAAAAGCCGTCGTTGTTCCTGGAGGTGTGCGGGCTGCTCGGCTGGCGAGAGGTTATTATCCACAAAGGGAATCAGGCCATGAATACATCCGACGATGATGGTAACTCGGCTGGTTAAACCTTTCGATTTATGGAGACTCATAATCCTCACGAAATCACCCTCGGCTGGCATTTCCGGTTGGGTAATTTCTGTCCGGAGCAAATCGAGCAAGCCTACGGCATCCTGAACGTCATCAATCTTGCCAGTCACCAAGTCACGGATCGGGTCAGACCATGCACTGCCAGCGGAAAATAGGTCGCCAAACAAATCCGCGACGCTCAGTTGGTTGAGACGCCCCATTTCCGCCTGCAAATCTTGGTATCGGATTGCGAGTTGGTTGACGCCTGTCAACGCAAGCTGACCTGCCGCAACTTGAGCCAACACTTCGGCGGGGGCGTGTCCATTATGTTCACAGTAGTCACGGAGGGTTGCATACTGGCCGCGACGCCACGAGGGGCTTCCGATTCCGAGCCAATAACGCAGGGCCGCGCGTTCTTTGGGGTCAATCAAGAGTTGGAGTTTGGTCATCGCAACTTGCGCTTCATCAGGCTCAAGGAGCTTGTCGTTGTAAAAGCTATGGGCCGTAATTCCAAAAACTGGGGTAGCCAAACGCTGTTTGATCTCGTTTGCGATTAGCCTACGCGGCGAGAGGACAAGGATGTCTCCCGCAGCAAATCCGCGTTGAGTAATCAAGTGATGGATGAATGTGGCAATTCCATCGGCCTCGTCGTTTAAAGTGGGCCATTGCACAGCTCGAACCGTGGCCAGTCCTGGCTGTGGTTGCATGGGGATTAGTCGGTGTCCTGATCCAGGAGGGTAATTACCGAGAATGACGTTATCAGACACCGTAACAATAAGTTCGCGACACCTCCGACACTCGTCGAGTTCGTGATCTTCTACTTCTTGATGCCGGTTGCTGAAATCTGTGATGCCTTCAGGGTGAGCGTAGCGAAAGCGGTAGATCGACTGGTCAACATCTCCGACGATGGACAGATTCTTGCCCGATGCCACCACGTCGATGAGTTCCTGCTCGGCTCGATTCAAGTCCTGATACTCATCAACGACGATGTGATCGTATTGCTGTAAAGCGGGACTTGCGGGGTTATTCCTTAGATACCGCAAGGTCTCAGGCACGAGCTCACCAACGAGCATCCCCTTGTGAAATCGCAGCCAAGCAGTCAGCAAAATGTGAAATTGCTGATCAACTGGGTCAACTGGCCAGCCTGGTTGCTCGTGCTGCAAACGTGCCCAGTCACCCTCAAATGCGCGGATTCGCCTGGTCATTTCCCTTTTGGCGCCGAAATTTCCTAACGGCTGAAGGTCTGCTAACAAAGGCTCTACTTCAAAACCGCTTACTCCTTTGTTATTGAATGTGATTAACCCTCGAGGGACACGCCCAAGAAAGCCAAACACCTCGTTTTTCATGAGCAATTTGAAACAAAAGGAATGCAAAGTTCCGGCAGAGATATTTTCGCACCCATCAACGCCCATGTTTAGAAGCTCGCGTTCGAGGTCGCGAGCGGCCGTCCGGGTAAATGTGACGGCAAGGATTCGTTTTGGATTAACCCCACCTTCCTCAATGAGACGGGCAATGCGCCTTTTCATCGCAAAACTTTTACCTGTCCCTGGCCCGGCCATTACCCGGACACGTGAAGCAGTAGATGCGGCGATCTCCAAATGTTGCCCTGTGAGGCCTGTGTCCCAACTCATGATTCAATCTCCATTTGTCCAGAAAGTAGACGCGGCAGTAGCAGGTCGCGGGTGCGGCGGAGGTTTTGAATTTGGAAAATGAGCGCCTGTTGCTGCGCGATAATGTCGGCGGTCAAAGCGGAAAATTGTTCGGCAACCTTGCCTTTCGGAATCACGACCTCGTATTTCTCCAACACCTCCCAATTCGCCCGTGGCATCTTCGCACCATTAGCGGTCGCGCTGGCGTGGGCGACGAATGCATCGCTGGAAACGCAGGCGACGACGAAGGCATAATGCTCCGGGCGACGGGAGCGAATAACGATGGTGTCGGCGGAACACAGACCGTCGAACGGGGCGACGCTGACCTTGTGAAAGTAAGGCCGAATTTTGCCGAACAGAACCTCGCCTTTCTTGAACTCCAATTTGTTCGAACCGAGTTCGGTCGCTGTTTCCCAGGCATCTAGAGTCAGCGAGCGGCGCGGGATGTGTTCAAGACCAACGTATGGTGACGGCTCGACGAGTTCGCCTTTGGGCACATTGCGACGCATGTTTTCCGCGATGTCAGCCAGCTTTTTAACCTCCCACCCTTTAGGAATCTCGCCAAGGGAAGAGGCGACGCACGGGTGATTTTCGTGGCCGGGGAAGCGGAAATGGACGAACCACTCGCGGTAAAGGGCGCGGGCCATCGCCTCCAAAATCCGGATACGTTGCTGACTGTTCCCGATCAGCTCGTCATAGGCCGACAGGATGTCCGCGATGCGCCGTTGCACCGGAAGCGGGGGAAGCGGAATCTCGACACTCTCAATCTGGCCGCCGCTCATGTTCGGTTGCGCCGCGCCGTCCGCGAGATGGAAGAATGTCTCCTGGTATTCCGCGCTACTGACAACGGACCATATGAATGCGTGATCGGCTTCAACTGGCGCGATTTTGGCGATACGCTGATTCAGGAGAACCGGGCGTTCGGTGCGAATTTTACCGACTTTTCCGGCAGTCGCCCCTGTCATCGCGACGAGAATATCGCCGTCTTTCAAAACGAACTTTTGCAGCTTCGGCGTGAGAAGCGTTTCCGGAACGCAATCAATTTCCGACAAATCAATGGAGTTATCATCTTTGATGTTTTTGATTTTGACGACCGGAATTCCATGATCTTGCCAGTCTGTACTCTTGAACGCGTAGCCAGGAATCACGCGGCATACCTCACCAAGTCTGCCTCTATCCCACGCGCCACCCATATCCCCAGTATCCGCGCCGTGCTTCATTTCTTCCCTCCCTTCTTCCGCTTGGGCGGCAGATGCTTGATCGCCTTCTCAAACTCCCCGCCCGCCGCGTCGGTCTGCCGGACGCGCTGGCGGTTGAACTTGTCATATTCCGCCTCGGCCAGCTCCTTGGCCATCTGGTGCGAGATTTTCCCGGCGTGGGTGAGGATGTCCCGGTCGTTGATGGTCAGGAAGGCGTGGAGCTTGGCGATCCAGTCTTGCATGTGCATGGGCAACCGGCGCATGGCCTGGCCCTCGGCAAAGACCAGGTATTGCTCGACCAGGTTGTTGAGGGCGGCCAGTTCCGGCTCAGCCAGGTAGTTCTTGGCGATGGCGACGTCATCCTTGCGCACCTTGGCACCGCGCCAGGTGGTCAAGCCCATGTTGGGGCGGTCGCTGTCGACCCGGGTGTGGATGATCTCCGCCGCCGTCTGGCCGGTGATGGCCCAGTGCAGCTTGTTCTGCACGGTCTGGAAGAACTCGATGCTCTGTGCCTGAGTGGGGTCGTAGTCGATGCTGGTGGCGTAGATATCGGTGATCTTCTGGTAGAAGCGCCGCTCGGAGGTGCGGATGTCCTGAATACGGCGGAGCAGTTCGTCGAAGTAATCGAAGGGGCGGTCGGGGTTCGTCAAGCGCTCGTCGTCGAGGACGAAGCCCTTGACGATGTACTCGCGCAGTTGCTGGGTGGCCCAGATGCGGAAACGGGTGGCGACCGCGCTTTTGACCCGGTAGCCGACGGAGATGATGGCGTCGAGGTTGTAGAACTCCACCCGCCGCTTGACCGACCGGTCACCTTCCAGTTGAACTGTCAAGGATTCCTTGACAGTTGCCCCCCGTTCCAATTCCCCGTCCGCAAAGATGTTTTGCAGGTGCAGGCTGATGTTCTGCTTTGTGGTCTGGAAGAGCTCGGCCATGTGTTGCTGGGTCAGCCAGACGGTTTCATCTTCCAGCCGGACTTCGAGCTTGGTTAGTCCGTCCTCGGTGGAGTAAACCAGGAACTGGCCTTTGCTGGGCAAATTGGTTTCGTCGAGGCTGTTCATGGCGCGTCCTTTAGTAAAAACTGTCCATCGCTGACCATTTTTCCGAGACCAGCAAAATGGTCTGGATTGGCGGTCCGGGTAATCGTTTTGCCGATGTCAGCAAAACGATCTTGGCCAGTGAACAGCGCATGGGTCAGCCTCATACTTCCAGAATCTCCGCGACGTTTTGGGCGATGGTGGCTTCCAGCTCCCGCGCCTGGGCGTTGAGGATTTCGAGTTCCTCGTTCAGGGTTTCGAGCTGCTCCTTGAAATCCTCGTCGCTCACCGCCTCACCGGGGGCAACGCCCACGTAACGGCCGGGATTGAGCGACCAGCCCTGCGCCTCGATCTCCTGGAGGGTGGCGGCGCGGCAGAGGCCGGGAACGTCGCGGTAACGGATTTCCCCCTCACCCCGACCCTCTCCCGCAAGGGGCGAGGGAGAAAAGACTTCCATGAGTTTGGCGCGGGCCTCTGCGCCGCCCAGGGTGAAGTCGAGTTCCTCGCCGCGATAGAGGCGGACCAGGTTGGCGAGGAAGCCGATCTGGGCGGGGGTCCAGTCACGGTGGGCACGGTCCAACTGCCGGTAGATGTGGCGGGCGTCGATGAAGAGAATGGTATTGGCGCGGTCCGGATGCCCTTCGACAGGCTCAGGGCGAACGGATTTTGAGTTTGCCTTGCCTCGGTCGAGGAACCAGAGGGTGCAGGGCAAGGTCACGGTGTAGAACATGTTGGGGCCGACGGCGACCATCACGTCCACCCCCCTGGCCTTGATGAGCTTCTGCCGCAGCTCCTGCTCGGAGGAGCGGGCGTCGGAGGCGGAGTTGGCCATGACGAAGCCGGCCCGGCCCTTCTCATTCAGGGCGGAGTAGAAGAGCTGAATCCAGAGGTAGTTGGCGTTGTCGGTGCGGGGCAGGCCGAAGGGGAAACGGCGGCCCGCTCCCACACCATCCTTCAGCCGTTCCTTGTCCACCGCATTGACGTTAAAGGGCGGATTGGCGAGGACGAAGTCGAACTGGCCGGTGGCGGCGTGCGGGTCGTCGTAGTAGCTGTTGACGTTGCCGCCGTGGCGGATGTCGCCTTCGAGGCCGTGGACGGCAAGGTTCAGGCGGCAGAGGCGGCCGGTCTCGTCGGTCTTCTCGACGCCGTGGATGGAGAGTTCGGCGGCGGGGTTCTTTTTATGCTCCGCCACGAAGCGCGCGGAGGAGACGAACATGCCGCCCGAGCCGCAGGCGGGGTCGAGGATGCGGCCGTGGTAGGGCTCGATGACCTCGGTGAGCAACCGGACGATGCCGCTGGGGGTATAGAACTCGCCGCCTTTCTGGCCCTCGGTACGGGCGAACTCGCCGAGGAAGTATTCATAGATGCGTCCGAAAGCGTCGTAGTCCGCCGTGGCAGGAATCTCGGAGACCTTCTTGAGCAGCTCCTTGAGCAGGGTGCTGGTGAAGAGGTTGTAGGTCTTGGGCAGAACGCCTGCGAGTTGCGGATTGTGCTTCTCGATGTCCCGCATGGCCGCGTTGACCTTGGCACCGATGTCCACTGCCTCGGGCAGGTGGAGCAGGTAGTCGAAACGCGCCTCTGCCGGCAGGTAAAGGATGCCCTCGGCATGATAGGCGGCGGGTTCGTCCACGCGGGAACCGCGCCGGGAGGAAGCGCCGGCCTTTTCCAGTATGGCGCGCTGGGCGGTAAAGCGGACTTCGGCGAAGCGCAGGAAGATCAGACCGAGGATAGGCCCCGAGTATTCCTGGGCCTTGAGGCCGGAGTTGGCTCGGAACTGGTCGGCGGCATCCCAGAGACGCTTTTCCAGCGTCGCGGCCGCGGTATCTTTTTCGGAAGGTGCTACCCAGTGCATGAAAACGGAGCCTCTATTCTAAAGGGGGGTTGCCCCGGAGTGAGTTGTATAATAATGGAGTTAGGCTTTCAGCTTACAGATTTTTCATTTTTTATCAACAACCGTAAAACGAAATAAAAGTCACCGCCCCTGTTACCTGACCTTTTGCAGAGATTCTACCCCCCTAACCTCAGCACTGTCCGGTTAAGATATTGCATACGGGCAAGATGCAGTACTATCGACTAATAAATCCCCCTCAATCCCCCTTTTTCAAAGGGGGAGGTACAGCCATTACTTACAAAACAGGTAGTGCATATTATTCCCCCCTTTGAAAAAGGGGGGCGAGGGGGGATTTTGACGTTTTGCTTGATATTGCACTTTTCTTGCCGGACAATACTGCCCTAACCTGGGACAAATAGCGTCCTGCCGATAAAATAATCTTCTCTGTCTCCCGTCTGTTCATACCTTGTCCGTCTGCCAGCCCACGGCCTGCCGCCGCGTTGGGCTGAAACCGATAAAGGCGAAGCACCCTGCCACAAAACAGAGGACAAACAGGCCGCTGCCCATGAAGGAAGCGCCATAGCCCCACTCCCGGTTCAGGCTCCCGGAAACCACCGCGGCAAGAAAGGTGGCCAGAGTGCGCGCGCCATAGAGCAGGCCGGAGTTGCCACCCAGTCGCCCCGAGGGAAAAAGCAGCGCCACCAGCACCCCGAGCTCCAGCAGGGCCACGGTATCGCCCAGATTGTGGAGCAAGCGGATAATCACCAGGCTCCAGATGCCACCAGCCAGAGGAGTCAACATCTGGAACAGCGCGGAAAAGGCCATCCCCCCGAGAAAGAAGAGAAACACCGATTTCCGTTTGTCGTGATACCTGCCCACCAGGGGAACAGCCAGGGCCATCCACAACCCCATGCAGGCAAAGACCAGCCCTATCTGCCGCGGCAGCAACCCGAATTTGTCTTTCAGCAGCAGGGAAAAAGAGGTCTGCTCCACCCCGAAATGGGTGCCCAGCACAAAGAGACAGGCAATCAGCAGCAGGGGCTTGAACTGGAGAACATCCCCGCTGTATTCCTTAAAGGAAAAGACAATGGGCTCATAATCAACGAGAAACAGCGAGAGAAAAAAGATCGCCCCGGCGCCGGCCACGGCCAGCGAGAACAACAGGGAGGGCGAGGTCTGCACCACAAGGCCGCCGACCAGGGGCCCAAGGCCGAAGCCCAGATAGGTGCTCAACTGGTAGGTCGCCACCCTCCGGCTCCGCTGAATCTGGCCGAAATGTTTGAGATAGAGGGACTCGCTCACCACCACCAGGGCCGCGCTCCCCAGCCCCCCGACACACACCGCGGCCAGAATCCAGGCAAAGGAGCGGGCGGTCAGGAGAGCGGCAAAATATCCCCCGTAGAGCAGAGCGCCGCAGAGCATGGTCCGCCTGGGTGAAAAAACATCGGAAAACATTCCGAGCGGCAGCATCAGCGCCATGGAGGACAGGGAAAAAAGGCCGATGGCCATACCGATCTGCACGTCGCTCAAGCCATAGCCCTTGAGGAGCAGGGGCAGATAGGCCAGCACCAGCCAGTGCGTGAAGTAGATGAGAAACCGGATGAAGATGGACAACAGGATCTGGCGGCGCATGGGAGTTTCCTGGCAAACGGAGTCGATCCTCCCTTCTAGCACGCTTCGGGCAAAGAGGCAATTGCGGACTTACCCTCCGGAAATTGCCCGATATCGAGGCGCGGGAACCCGACATCGGGTCGACATTGCCCTGGATACGCCCCATGTCGGCTGGAAAAAGCGGTGGTTCCATCGTACGGTGAAATCGAAAATCGTGTCGTACTTTTTTTGTAACACAGCCAAAAAGTCTATTCTCACAAGGAGGGAATATGCTGAAACGAACCCTGCTCGTAACGTGTGTAGGAATCTTGCTTATCAGCCAGAACGTCCAGGCCGGGGACGCCGCCCAGACCGGGGCCTTGGGCGGCGCGGCCGGAGGCGCCATTCTCGGCCAGGCCATCGGCCGCAACACCAAAGGCACCCTGCTGGGCACCGCCATCGGCGGGGTACTCGGTTACATGGTCGGCAATGAGATGGAAAAGGAACAGGGCAGAACGGTCCGGGTGTACTCTCCGCCGCCCAGGGTTGTCCGGCAGTATGAGGATGATGGCGATTGCCGGGAGGTGGAGGTGTTGGCGCAGGTGGATGGCAGGCCGGAGCGGGTGTATTCCACCGCCTGTTATGAAAACGGCGCCTGGGTTCTCCAGGACAGCGGGAGGGTGGTGAGCCAGACGGTGATCATCGACCGCGATTATCCGCCGGCCAGGGGATACTACCGGGG
The DNA here is from genome assembly GCA_021822005.1 of Deltaproteobacteria bacterium. Classification (GTDB taxonomy): domain Bacteria; phylum Desulfobacterota; class Desulfobulbia; order Desulfobulbales; family Desulfurivibrionaceae; genus Thiovibrio. The sequence goes on from JAJZSH010000062.1 coordinate 10,128, forward strand.
CCACGACCGGCACAGGGAAAAGCACCATTGGGAGGAAACCAGATACCGCCCGGCGTATCGTGGCTATCCTGGACGGGGCCGGGAATACGACAACACCCGGATCATCTTCCGCTGAACAAGGGGGAAAGGATTTTCGGGACGGTCAGGCCCTCAACCACAACAGCAGCAGGCAGAGGGTCAGAGCCGAATAGAGCAGGTAAATGCCGATCCACCCCTGATGAAGAAAGGCGCGCGCAGCAAAGGCGGTTCTGGATAAGGCCCGGCAGACCGGATGGATCAAACGGTCCAGAATCAGGTCCGGGGTATGGGCGGCAAGGCTGGCTGCGGCAGGGAAAAACCCAATGGCACGGCCGCCGGCGATGTCGCTCCACAACCCCCAGTGGAAAAGACCGACCAGCAGCTCCGCAAAGGAAATCGCCGTATATTGCATGCGGGGTGTCCCCTCCCTGTAACCGCAGCCCCAGGTTACCGGCCGTTTTTCGCGGCCGGGCTCCGGGAAAGACTTCTGCCGGAGAAAGAAGCCGGCAGAGAGCGTCAGCAGCAGGACGGCGCAGAGGCTGAGCCAATACACCGGCGCCAGACTGCCGATCAGCATGCTCTCCGGACTTCCGGCCGGAGAGAGGGTTGCAAGCGCTGAACCCAGCCAGGCGGCAACAGCCCGCTGCAGCAGGGGAACAATCGTCCAGGGAGCCAGGCCGATTACCAGGCAGCAGAGAAAAAGGATGGCCATGGGCAGAAGCATGCTGCCCGGCGCCTCGCTGGGCACCGCCGAAAATTGACGCCGCGCGGTGCCCAGAAAGGTGACGCCAAAGACCTTGACAAAGCAGGCCACGGCCAGGGCGCCGGTCATCGCCAGGGCCGGGGCGGCCAGAACCGTCAGGGAAAGCGGGAAGGCCGCGCCTTCCGTCTGACTGTGCAGCAGACCCAGATAGATAAACCATTCGCTGACAAAGCCGTTGAGCGGCGGCAGACCGCAAATAGCCACGGCCCCGCCGAGAAAGAAAAAGGCGGTGCGCGGCATCGTGCGCAACAATCCGCCGTAACGGTCGATTTCCCTGGTGCCGGTTGCCTGGATCACCGAGCCGGCCCCGAGAAAAAGCAGGGACTTGAAAAGGCCGTGGTTGACCACATGGAGCAGGGCTCCGGCCAGGCCGAGGACGACGAGGGCAGGGCTGTGGAAGGTTTTTCCCAGCAGGGCGCAGCCCAGGCCGATCAGGATGATGCCGATATTTTCCACGCTGTGATAGGCGAGCAGCCGCTTGATGTCATGCTGGGCCAGGGCAAAGACCACCCCCATGATGGCCGAAACCACGCCGAGAGCGAGCATGCCCCCGCCCCACCAGGCCGGCTGGCCGGTGTAGAAACTTGCCACCCGGACCAGTCCGTAGATCCCCATCTTGATCACCACCCCGCTCATGAGGGCGGAAACATGGCTGGGCGCGGCGGCATGTGCCCCGGGCAGCCAGATGTGCAGGGGCATGACCCCCGCCTTGAGGCCAAAACCGAACAGCGCCAAAAGGAAAATCGCCCCGGCCTGAAAAGTGGCGCCGTCAAGCGTGGCGGCCCGGGGAAAATCAAAACTGCCGCTGGCCCCGGCCAGAAGAATGAACATGGCGAAGAGGGCCAGGGTGCCGGTGTGGGTGGCGGCAAGATAGACATAAGCAGCCCGGCGGGCCGCTTCCTCTTCCTGCTCGGTAAGGATCAGCAGAAAGCTGCCGATGGCCATGACCTCCCAGGCCATGAGGAAGAGAAGCCCGTTGCGGCAGACCGGCAGGAGAACAATGGCCGCGCCCAGTATGCCGTAAAAAAGACGGAGCCTGCCCGCCGCCGCGCCGTGCCGGGCCTGGGAAAAGTAGCCGAGCCCGTAAACACCGCCCAGACCGAGGATGACCAGGGCGGGAAGAAGGAAGAGCGCGGCCAGCGCGTCCAGTTCGACAAGAAAACTGCCGCCGGGGATGGACCAGGGTGCAGCCAGCACGGGGGCGGGGCTTTGCCAGGCCCCGGCAAGCGAGGCGGCAAGACCAAGGGCCGCGCCGGTCAGCAGGAGGACAACGGAAAGGATTTCGCCGCTCTTTGCCCACCGGCCCCAAGCCAGGGCGGGCAGCCCCGAGCAGAAGATCAGGCCTGCGGCGGCAAGATAGAACTCGACCAATGTCCCTTCCTCCCTATCTTCAATTCATTCGTCTGTAACTGATCACAGGGCATACGACCAGGCGCATCGCTTATTTAGTGCCCATCCGGAAACGGCCCTTTCGCCCGATTGCTGCGTTGCTCAGTCGCCGAAAAATGCTCACGTACCATATGTACGCTCCGCTTTTTCGTC
>JAJZSH010000063.1 GCA_021822005.1 Deltaproteobacteria bacterium
TTGTCCAGTTGCCTCCGGGACCGATTGTGAGCAAAGACGCTCCCGACCTGCTCATGCCCGTGGTGCCGCCTCGCACCGTGGGGGCGGAAAGTACGCTTACCAGCGGATTCATCACTCTGCTGCAACAGCAGGAAATCTATATGGAAGGCGATGTCTACGTCTCCGTTGAAGCGCCCAAAGGCGAACTTGGCTTCTATTTCGTCAGCGACGGGGAAGGACGTCCGTATCGTATGCACATCCGCTCCCCATCCTATATCCACATAGGCGGACTTCCCTCCATGTGCGAGGGCGAAATGGTTGCCGATATCATTGCCTGCATCGGCAGTCTGGATGTGGTGCTCGGCGAGTGTGATCGCTGAATTTAGGGGCCGTTACGAAATAACCATCGCCGTTGACACTGCTACATTTTTTACCATTTCGTTACGGCCCCTTATGCCGTTACGACATTACAACGCCGTTGGCACTGCTGTTACACATTTTGAACGACGGCCAGCGAGGGCTGTGCTCCGCAGTTGTCCATTAACAGGACAAGGGAAACCGCAATGGAAGACCTGAATATTATCAAAATACTCATTCATATCCTGGTGCTCATCGGAGTGGTGCTCCTGCATGTCGCGTATTCCACCTACTTCGAACGCAAGGTCATCGGCCACATGCAGGTAAGGATGGGGCCGACCCGGGTGGGACCTCTTGGTCTGCTGCAACCTATCGCCGACGGGATCAAACTTTTCTTCAAGGAGGATATCATCCCCGCTGCGGCCGACAAGCCCTTGTTCTTCGCCGCGCCGGTGATCTGCCTGGTGGCGGCCTTGAGCTGTCTGGCCGTTCTCCCCTTTGATCCGAAGCTGGTGCTGGCGGATATCAATATCGGGCTGATCTTCATCTTCGCCATGAGCTCATTGGCCAGCTACGGCGTGGTCCTGGCGGGCTGGGCTTCAAATTCCAAATTTTCGTTTCTTGGGGGCCTGCGCTCCATGTCGCAGGTAATCAGCTATGAAATTGCCTTGGGCTTAAGCCTGGTCGGAGTGATGATGATGGCCGGCTCCCTGAACCTCGGCGAAATCGTGGCGGCCCAGGCGGCAAGCAGATTCGGCATCTATGCCATTCCGCAGATTCTCGGCTTCTTCATCTTTGTGGTCGCCATGCTGGCTGAAACCAATCGCGTCCCTTTTGATCTGCCCGAGGCGGAAACCGAACTGGTCGCCGGCTACTGCACCGAATACAGCGGCATCCGGTTCTCGCTGTTTTTCATGGCCGAATATATCGGCATGATCGTCATGGCCAGCATCGGGACAATCTGTTTTCTCGGCGGCTGGCACGGCCCCTTTCCGGTCCCCTATGTCCCGTTCTTCTGGTTCCTGTTCAAGGTGTACTGCATCATGTTCTTTTTCTTCTGGATTCGTGCCACCCTGCCCCGTTACCGGTATGATCAGTTGATGGACCTCGGCTGGAAATTTCTCATTCCGCTGGCCTTGGCGAACATCCTCTTGACAGGCGCACTGAAATCACTGGGCTGGTTATAAAACGAAGCAAAGAAAGGAAGCTGAAACCAGATGATTATTCAATACAAAAGAAAGCGAAATCTGCTTGAAACTATCTTTCTTGTCGAAATCTTCAAGGGCATGGCGCTTACGCTGCGGCAGATGTTCTCAAAACCGATCACCCGCCAGTATCCGACCGAAAAGCGGCAGCCGCTGCTCGGATTTCGGGGAAAACAGGCCCTGGTGCGTGATCCGGAAACAGGGGGAAGCAAATGCGTGGCATGTCTGCGTTGCGCCACCGTCTGTCCGTCACAGTGCATTGCCATCAATTTTCACGAAGAAGAAACCGGCAGACGGGTGCTCGACCGATATGAAATCGAAGCGTTCCGCTGTATCTACTGCGGCTATTGCGAGGAAGTCTGTCCGGTCAACGCGGTGGTGCTCACCGAATCATACGAATATTCGGTCTACACCCGGCAGGAAAACTATTTTACAAAGGAAGATCTGTTGAAAAACTGGGACCAGTTTATCACGGAAAGCAAACACGACCCCGCCAAATATGTGAATCCGTTCTGGCGGCCCCGGGGCATAGACCCGGAAACGCTGGCAGGGCCGAGTCGCAGACCCGTGCCAGCCGAGTGGACCGCGGAAGGGCAGATTGTCGGCAGCCATTACCAGGGCGGCAAAGCCTCAAAAGGAGCATTGCAATGATCTCATCGGCCCAGATGATTTTTGCCTATCTTGCCTGTGCCATCAGCGTTCTGGCCCTTCTCGCAGTGAACATGAGAAACCCCGTCCACTGCGTCCTGATGGTTCTGGTCATGTTTTTTCATATGGCCGGGCTCTATCTCACGCTCAACGCGGAGTTTCTTGCCGCAGTCCAGGTGATTGTTTACGCCGGCGCCGTTCTGGTGCTCTACCTTTTCGTCGTCTTTCTCGTGAACCTCAAGACGGAAATACGGGTCGAGCGTTTTATCTCCAGCCACAAGCTGGGAATGTTGCTTGCCGTTGCACTCTGGCTTCTCTTGCTCGCGGCCCAGCACTCCTTCCGCCTGGGAATTCCAGGAAAATGGACCATTGCCGCCATCCGGGAAGCAACGCATACCAAGGCCTTGGGTACCGAGTTACTGACAGACTTCGCCCTGCCGTTTGAAATCACCGGCATCATCCTGCTGGTGGCGGTGGTTGGCGGCATTTTCCTGGCCAAAAGCGAAAAAACAAGATGAAACAAGGGAGAAGTTATCAATGATTCCGATCACCTGGTATCTGACATTAGGAGCGACGCTCTTTGCCATCGGAGTATACGGTTTCCTGACGAGGCGCAATGTCATCATCATGTTTCTTTCCATAGAACTCATGCTCAACGCCACCAATCTGAACCTTGTCGCCATGAGTCATTATCTGCAGGATTTACGCGGGCAGATCCTGACGTTTTTCATCATCGCGGTGGCCGCCGCCGAGGCTGCCATCGGACTTGGCATTGTTGTCTCGCTGTTCAGAAACCGACGCACTGTGTATGCGGATGAAATTACACAACTGAAAGGATAAAAAAAATGCCCACCTACTTACTTCTGCTTCCCTTCTTGCCCCTGGGCTCTTTTGTCTTCACCTTTCTTTTTGGAAAAAGGCTCGGCAAAAAATCCCACTGGCTGCCCATCATGGCAGTGCTGGGTTCCTTGATTTGCGCTGTTATGGCGCTGATCGACGTCATCCACGGCAACAAGTTCAATGCGGATCTCTACAGCTGGATTTCATCGGGAACCTTTCAGGTTTCCGTGGGCTTTATGCTGGATGAGCTCACCGCGGTGATGCTGATCGTGGTGACCAGCGTCAGCGCCCTGGTTCATATTTATTCAGTCGGTTACATGCAGCACGAGCCGGGATATTACCGTTTTTTCTCCTACCTCAGCCTCTTCACCTTCTCCATGCTCATGCTGGTATTGGGCAATAATTTTCTCCAGCTTTTCTTCGGCTGGGAAGCCGTGGGCCTGTCGTCCTACCTCTTGATCGGCTTTTATTACGAAAAGGAATCAGCAGCCGATGCAGGGAAAAAAGCCTTTATCGTCAACCGGTTCGGGGATTTTGGTTTCAGCCTCGGAGTAATTCTGATTTTTCTCACCTTCGGCTCCCTGCACTACGACCAGGTCTTTGCGCAAGCCCCCGATATCGTCGGGAAGACCTTTGCCATCTTTGGCATGCATTTTGATCTGCCCACCATGATCGCCCTTCTGTTGTTCTGCGGCGCCATGGGCAAGTCCGCGCAACTTCCCCTGCACGTCTGGCTCCCGGACGCCATGGAGGGCCCTACCCCTGTCAGCGCCCTGATCCATGCCGCAACCATGGTTACGGCGGGGGTCTTTCTGGTGGCGCGCTGCAATCCCCTCTTTGCCCTTTCTACAACGGCTCTCAACGTGGTCACCATCATCGGCGCCGTCACCTGCCTGTTCGCCGCCACCATCGCCTTGGTGCAGGTGGATATCAAGCGGGTTGTCGCCTACTCCACCGTGAGCCAGCTGGCCTACATGTTCATCGCCTGCGGGGTCGGCGCCTACAGCGCCGGCATCTTCCATCTCTTTACCCACGCCTTTTTCAAGGCCTTGCTCTTCCTGGGCTGCGGCAGCGTGATCCATGCCATGGGCAACGAGCAGGATGTCCGGATGATGGGTGGCCTCAAAAAATACATGCCCGTAACTTATTGGACGTTTTTTCTGGCCACCCTCAGCATCTCCGGGGTTCCCGGGCTGGCCGGTTTTTTCAGTAAGGATGAAATCCTGGCCATGGCTTTTGCCTCCCCTGTCGGCGCCGGCAAATTCGCCTGGTTCATCGGTACCCTGGTCGCCTTCATGACCGCCTTTTATTCCTTCAGGCTTTTCTTCCTGACCTTCCACGGAAAATTTCGCGGGACCGAAAAACAGCGCCATCACCTCCACGAATCCCCGGCAACAATGTCCGTGCCGCTTGTGCTTCTGGCAATGGGCGCGGTTGCCGCCGGCTGGGTCGGAATTCCCGCCATTCTGGGGGGAAGCAACCACTGGGCAAACTTCCTGACGCCGGTGCTGGGCCACCCGGAAATGCATCTTTCCCACGCCCTTGAGTGGTTTTTGATGGGCCTCTCCGTGGCAGTCGGCGTTCTGGGAATCTCCCTGGCCTATTACCTGTACATCGCCCGTCCGGAAATTCCGCTGCAGTTCCAGACAAAGTGGGCCAACACACACCGCTGGTTGAGCAACAAATACTATATAGACGAACTTTACATTGCCGGACTGGTCCAACCCACCATCAACTTCAGCAGAAGAGTTATCCTGGGCTTCTGTGACGGCAAGATAATCGAAGGCGCGGTAAACGGCATCCCCAAGGCCATCGGCGCCTTTGGGGAGAAATTAAGACAAATTCAAGACGGCTACGTGCATCATTATCTGGCCGTCATGTCGACCGGCGCCATCGTGGTTCTGGTCTGGATGCTGGCGAGGTAGCATATGTCATTTCCGATCCTGAGCGCACTTATCTTTTTACCGATTTTGGGGTGCTGCGTCCTGCTGGCCATCCCCAGGGATCGCGCTGGACTGATTCGTGGCGTGGCACTTGCCGTCAGCGTCATTGAACTTATACTGACCCTGCCGTTGTGGCTCTATTTTGACAAAACCACGCATCTCATGCAGTTTGTCGAACGGTATCCCTGGATTGCCTCGTGGCATGTCGAATATTCCGTGGGCATTGACGGAATCAGCATCCTCTTTGTCCTGCTCTCAGTCCTTATTACCATTCTCTGCATCGCTGTTTCATGGACGGCGATCACGACCAAGGTGAAGGAATTCTTTATCGCCATTCTTTTCCTGGAAGGGGCCATGGTCGGTGTTTTCTGCGCCCTGGATTTTATCCTCTTTTACATCCTCTGGGAGGCGATGCTCATCCCCATGTACCTCCTGATCGGAGTCTGGGGTGGCCCGAACCGTCTGTACGCCGCCATAAAATTCTTTCTCTACACCCTCGTCGGCAGCCTGCTGATGCTGGTTGGCATCATGATCCTCTATCTCAAGGGCGGACAGACCTTCGATATTCTTGCCCTGGCGCAAAATGTTCATCCTTACAAAACGCAGCTCCTCCTGTTCTGGGCCTTCTTCGCGGCTTTTGCGGTAAAGGTTCCCATGTGGCCTTTCCACACCTGGTTACCGGACGCCCACACCGAAGCCCCCACCGCCGGCTCCGTCATTCTGGCCGGAATCCTCATCAAGATGGGAGCCTACGGGTTCCTCCGGTTTTCAATGCCGCTCTTCCCCGACGCCACAAAGGCGATGATGATCCCAATGATCGTGCTTTCCCTCATCGCCATTGTTTACGGAGCGATCATCTGCGTCAGCCAGACGGATATCAAGCGTCTGATCGCCTACAGTTCGGTAAGCCACATGGGCTTTGTCACTCTGGGGCTGTTTGCCTTGAATACCCAAGGCATGGAAGGTGGAATTTTACAGATGATCAACCATGGCGTGGTGACCGGCGCCCTCTTTCTCTGTATCGGCATGCTGTACGAAAGAACCCATACCAGGGTCATTGCCGATTACGGCGGGCTTGCCTCTTCCATGCCGAAACTGGCCTCTTTTTTCCTGCTTTTCACCATGGCCGCCGTGGGCTTGCCGGGAACAAACGGCTTTATCGGCGAATTCATGATTATGGTCGGCGGATTCATTGCCAGGCCCTGGGCCGCATTTTTTGCCGCCAGCGGGGTAATCATCGGGGCCTGGTACATGCTCTGGCTTTACCAGCGCATATTCTTCAACCCCGTCAACAACAAGGTCGTAGCCCTCCTCGACCTGAACAACCGGGAAATCCTGACCCTATGTCCCATGGTCGCCCTGGTTCTCTGGGTGGGAGTCTATCCCAATTCCCTGCTGAGCTTCATGCATGCCTCGGTGGCCCATTTGCTGGAACAGGTGGTTGGCAATCCGGCAATAACGGCGACAGCTCTCGCGCCCTTGGCGCAGACACTCGGGATGTAAACCGCGTTACTTAGGAGCCGTTACGAAATAACTACTACATTTCTGACCGTCACCGTTAACAGCAGCATAAGCGGCGCTGCTTCGTTACGGCTCCTTACGCCGCTTCGCTGCTGCCGGTCAAGGCATTTCAATATTACGGTCGCCGTTAACACTGCTATTTTTGAACAACGGCTTAACTGTTTGCTTCGCTAAGGATATATGAATATGAACCCAGCAACGCTCCCTGTTTTCCCTCCCCTCCACCTCCTGGCGCCGGAACTGGTGCTTGTTTGCCTGGGACTGTTTTTGGTCGTGGCCGATCTTTTCCTGGCCAGACAACGCTTTCTTCTCCCCTTGTTCACCGTTGTCGGCGCTCTCGCCAGTCTCGTGTTGCTGTGCGGCAACGCCGGAGTCGATCCGCTCCCAATCTTCAACGGAATGTATGCAGTGGACGCCTACAGCCTTTTTTTCAAGGCGGTCATCCTCATCGCCGTGATTTTCACCGTCCTCCTTTCCGGGCAGTATCTCAAGGTGGAGGGCGTGCAGCACGGTGAATACTACAGCCTGCTGACCTTTTCAGCCGTGGGCATGATGGTGATGGTCTCGGCCAGGGATCTGATCGTCCTCTATCTCGGGCTGGAACTTATGGCCTTAAGCATTTACTGTCTGGTGGGATTTCTCAAACACGACAAACGCTCAAACGAGGCGGCGCTCAAATATTTCCTGATGGGCGCCTTTTCTTCCGGTCTTCTGCTCTATGGAATCTCACTGATCTACGGGCTCACCGGAACCACCAGCCTCTACCCCCTGGCCCAACGGCTGAATATCCTTGGACTTGCAAACAACCCTGCCCTGCTGGCCGGCCTTGGCCTGCTGCTCGTCGCCTTCTGTTTCAAGGTGGCGGCAGCCCCTTTTCATATGTGGTCGCCGGATGCTTACGAGGGTGCGCCCTCGCCCATAAGCGCCTTCATGTCCGCAGGCCCAAAGGCCGCAAGCTTTGCCGCCCTGGGGTCCGTCCTGTTCATAAGCTTCGCCGGCCTCCATGCTCACTGGGGACCATTGCTGGCGGTCATTGCCCTGATAACCATGGCGGTCGGCAATATCCTGGCCATCACCCAGAAAAGCGTGAAACGGATGCTGGCCTATTCATCCATCGCGCATGCCGGCTATATCCTGCTGGGTGTCCTGCCAGGAAATACGGAGGGCCTCTCCGCAACCTTAACCTACATGCTTATCTATGCCTTCATGAACATGGGGGCCTTCGGCATCCTTATCCTGCTTTGTGATGATAAACGGCGGGGGGAACAGCTTGAAGACTATCGCGGTCTGGCAAAAACAAATCCCATAGCTGCGGCCTTGATGCTGGTATTCATGTTTTCCCTCACAGGTATCCCGCCCACCGCCGGATTTATCGGCAAGTTCAATCTGCTGCTTGCCGCCGTCCATGCGGGCTATGTCAAGACGGTCGTCATCGCTGTAATCCTGAGCGCCATTTCCGCGTACTATTACCTCCGGGTTGTTCGCTACATGTACATGCTCGCCCCGGAAAAAGAGACCCGGGCAGGTCTTGCCATGTCTCCCGGCCTGACCGCCGCCTTGACACTGGCCATGCTGATGGTCATAGTTATAGGCGTAGCGCCCGGCTGGCTTCTGGACCTGACCGGGAGGTCGCTGCTGGGATTCAGTTATTGAGCCTCGGACAGAAACCGGTTGCGGACAATCCACAGGGCGGCGGCGGAACCTTCCTCAATGCAGGGGGGGGTTCCGACGACGCCCCATGACAAATATCAAAAGGAAACGGAACAATTATGGAAACCGCGCAGACTCAGATGATGGGTTATGTCGAAAGGATTCTTCTCGCCACCGATTGCTCCGAGTTCAGTGAAGGCGCTGTGCAGGAAGCTATTTTTTTCGCCCAGGCCTGCGGCGCTGCGCTGACGATTCTGCATGTCATTGAGGATAATCCTGAATTTTCCACCATCGGCCATGCGACCGTCAGGCAGATGGAAACCTCGGCCAGGGACCATCTTGAAAAAATCCACAAGATGGCCACGAACGAAGGGATCAAGGCGGAGATCGTGATCCGTCATTCCGACAGCCCGGAGTTGATTATCCTCGAAGAGGTCCTCAAGAGAAAAATAGACATCGTCATAACGGGACGCCGGGGGCGAAGAGGCCTCAAGAAGGTCCTGATGGGAGTGGTGACGGAAAAGGTCGCCGCCATGGTGCCCTGCAAAAGCCTCATCGTTCCCAAGGATTTTGTTATTGAGGGTGATGGCGCCCTTCTCGCCACCGATGGCTCATCGTACAGCGAAAATGCGGAAAGAGAGGCCATCAACATGGTGTCGCGCTGCGATTACCTGAAATATATCTGCGTATTGTCCGCGGCGGACGGCGAAGCAGAGCTTGACGAGGCCACAAAACGCGTCCAGCGCATCGGCAAAAGGATCCGGGAAAAGAACAAAAAGATCGTCATCGAAACCGTGGCGGAAATCGCCCCGCCCTGTGACCTGATCGTGCGCAAGGCACGGGAGAAAAAGGTCGATGTGATTATTCTGGGTTCCCACGGCAGAACGGGCCTGCAGCGACTGCTGATGGGCAGCGTGAGCGCTCAGCTGATCGCCGCCTCGCCCTGTTCCGTGCTGATCACCAAATAATTCCGTTTCTCAATCAAGATGGAAATGCGAAGGCCGCGGGTGGGCAGCAGCGAAGCGGCGAGACTCACCGACGAGCGAGCAGTGCCGAGGCAGTACAGCTAGTAGTTCGTTTCTCTAAAAGATTTACATTCATGCAACCAGCTGATCAAAGTTCCGCCACCGAAAAACGGCAGGAACGCCGCCGTTGAAGGATATCAAAACGAATATCAGGAAAGCCTGAAAGGAAAAGGTGGCAGGCGGAAGGAGTTTTTTCCCGCCTACCACCTTAAAACCGTCACATGGCACCGATCAACGAACTGAAATATCTCAAGGTCTTCCAAAAGGTGACCAAGCTGATCAGCATGGTACTCGATCACCAGCAGGTGATGGATACCATTGTCAGGGAATTGCCCGGTCTGCTGGATATCGACGCGGCAACCATCCGCCTGCTTGACCCCTCGACCAACACCTTTGTCCTGGGCGCGGCCCATGGCCTGTCCATGGAATACCTCTCCCGCAGCCATATTGATACCGAAGAGACCATGGCCATGATCAATTCGGGATATCCAGTGGCCAAAACCGATGTTGACCAGGACACCCATTTCAGTGATCAAGGTCTAGTCAGCCAGGAGGGCGTCAAGAGTGTGCTCACCCTGCCCATCCTGTTTCAGGATTCGGTCATTGGCATCCTGCGTCTGTTGACCCGGAGCAACCGGATATTCACCTCTGAAGAGATCTCTTTTTCCATGGCCCTGGCCGAGCAAGTGGGCATTGCCATCTCCACTGGCCGGATGTTCAAGGAGATGGAAAATCAGATTGACTTCATGAAAGAGGTGCAGGATATCTCGGCCCTTGTCAACTCCACCCTGGATATTGATTCGGTATTGAATACCATTGTTGAACGGCTGCCCCGCAGTATGGGCTGCAAGGCATGTACCATCCGCCTGTTACGACCGCAGACAAACCAGCTGGAACTGGTGGCCGCCCATGGTATCTCAGAAGAATATCTGCGCCGGGGACAGGTTGAAGGAGAAAGAAACATCGCCGTTGCCCTCACCGGAGAACCGGTCTCCGTTTATGATGTGAGCAGGGATGAACGGGTGCTGTACAAGGACGATATGGAAAAGGAGGGGATAAAATCCCTGCTGGCAGTTCCTCTCAAGGTCAAGGGGGGGGTTATCGGCATCATCCGCATCCTCTCGGATAGCCACCATTGTTTTACCAGCAGCGAGATCAACTTTGCGGTCACCATCGCCGAAATAAGCGGGACCGCCATCCAGAATGCCAAAACGTATCAGAAGATAACCCTGCTGTTTAACCAGGTTGAAGAGAGTGAACGTTTTGTCGCCAACATCCTCAACTGCATCCACCCGCAACTCCTGGTGGTGGACAAGGATCGGCATCTGGTGCTGGCCAATCGGGTCTTTCTTGCAGCCATGGGCAAGGAGGAAAAGGAGCTTCTGGGCGTTGACTATCACACACTGTGGCAGGGCCATGATTGCACTGCTGAAAATTGCCCGGTGGAACAAGTGCTGGCAACTGGTCAGGCCGCAAGCCACGAGCATCAACTGGTCAAGGATGATGGCACGCACTGGTATGAACGAACGGCCTCCCCCATGTTTGGAGATGCAGGACAGGTTGAATATGTGATCGAGGTTATCCGTGATATCACCGCCAAGCGGCAATTGGAGCAGGAACATCTGGAGCGGGTCAAGCTGCAGGGGGTCGTGGAATTGGCGGGCACGGTCGCCCATGAGATTAATTCACCTCTCTTTGCCGCCCTGGGAACGGCTCAGCTGCTTGAGGAGGAACTGGAATCTGAGGAATTGGTGAAAGACCTTCAGGCCATTATCAGAAATCTTAAAAATATTGGCGAGCTGACCAGGAAGATGATAGCCATGACCGGCTTTGAAAGCCGGGACTACGTTGGCAAAACCAAAATCGTTGAGTTACGGTAAATTTGGTTGGCGTGTGAACAAAATCCAGTTCACGCCACCAGCATCCTGGCCTGCCAACCCCTCAAAAATACGCACAAAAAAATAGTTGCGCAAACCCTGAAATACCATTATTGAGCATTAAGTAAAATTCTAAAAGCTTGGCGCCCGCCTGTCGCCAGCCGTCGCAGTTGTCCCTTGCATCGCACAGGCAAAGTCTCCTCCCCCTCGAAAAAAGCCGCTGGACACAAGTCCGGCGGCTTTTTTTATTACTGCCCGCCTGCCCTGCCCGATCAATCAGCGCTTTTGGCCGCCAGCCCCTTCTGCACCTCAAAAGGCACCGGCGCGTACTCCTTGAACCGCCGCCTGAAGCTGGCCCTCCCCTGGGTAAGGGATTTGAGCGCGGTGGTGTACTTGTACTGCTCGGCCAGCGGGGTCAGGGCTCTGATCACCTGATACCTCCCCTGGGATTCCATGCCGCTGATGATCGACCGCCGCGTCTGGAGATCGCTCATCACCTCGCCCATCACCTCTTCCGGCACCATGATCTCCATTTCGTAGATGGGCTCGAGGATAAGCGGGTCCGCCTGCTTGAAGGCCTCCTTGAATGCCTGGGCTCCGGCGATCTTGAAGGAGATGTCGTTGGAATCCACCGCGTGCATCTTGCCGTCAAAGACCATGACCCGCACGTCCCGCACATGGGAGCCGGTCATGGGGCCTTCCTGCATCTTCTCCATGACCCCCCGCTGGATGGAGGGCAGGTACTTGCCGTCGATGACCCCGCCCACGATGCAGTTATAAAACACAAGCTTGCCGCCCCAGGGCAAATTGATCTCCTCGCGACCGCGCACATTGAGATCGGTGGGCTCGGGCGCTCCGTCCACATGGGGCTCGATGCGCAGATGCACCTCGGCGAACTGGCCCGAGCCGCCGGACTGTTTCTTGTGGCGGTACATGGCGGTGGCAGCCTTCTGGATCGTCTCCCGGTAGGGGATCTTCGGCTCCACAAATTCCGTTTTGATCCCGTAGACATGCTCCAAACGCCACCGGGCCACCTGCAGGTGCAACTCGCCCTGTCCCCAGAGGATCAACTGCTTCACCTCCGCGGCAAACTCGGCCTTGAGGGTTTGGTCCTCGGTCTGCATGTCGCGCAGCGCCTCGCCCAGCTTTTCGTCGTCCTTTTTCTCCTTGGCCACGATGGCCGAACAGATGCGCGGTTCGGGAAATTCGATGGGCGCCAATCCCACCCGTTTCTCCTTGGAGTGCAGGGTGTGATTGGTGTTCGTGCCTTTCATTTTCAAGGTCGCGCCAATGTCGC
>JAJZSH010000064.1 GCA_021822005.1 Deltaproteobacteria bacterium
CGACATCCTTGATCTGGCAAAAATCGAGGCGGGAAAATTCGAACTTGAACATCTGCCCTTTGATCTTGCCGAGGTGATCGGCAACGTGGCCGCCATGTTCAAGATTCCTGCCAGGGAAAAGGGGGTTGTTGTCGCCTGCAAGATTGACAGCCGCATTCCTAAAAGAATAATGGGGGACAGCAACCGGCTGCGCCAGGTCTTGATAAATCTTGCCGGAAACGCCATGAAATTCACCGAGCAGGGCGGGATTGATATTCAGGTTGCCTATGAGCGTGAAGCTGCCGGCCGGATTGTCAGCCGTTTTTCGGTGCGCGACAGCGGCATAGGCATTCCCGCCGACAGGGTTGAGGCGATTTTTGAAAAGTTTACCCAGGCCGACGGCTCGACCACCAGGAAGTACGGGGGCACGGGCCTGGGCCTGGCCATCTGTCTCCAGCTCGTGGAACTCATGGGCGGTTATCTCGCGGTGGCAAGCGAGGTGGGCAAGGGCAGCACCTTTTCTTTCGTGATTCCCCTGGAAGAGGCCCCGGCGGAAATCATCTCTTTGAAAGAGCACAAGGAAGCGGGCCGTGAAAAGGCTGCCACCGGCGGGAGGATTCTTCTGGTTGAGGATAATGCGGTCAACCAGCGGCTGGCCGGCATCCTGATCACCCGGCAAGGATATGAAGTCGAGGTGGCCTCCGATGGGGCCGAAGCCCTGGAGCATCTCCGGCATCAGACCTTTGATCTTGTCCTGATGGATGTCCAGATGCCCAATATGGACGGCATGGAGGCCACCAGAAGAATCAGGGAGATTGAGGCTGACGACCCGGTCCTGCGGCAGGGCTATGTCGGCCTGCGCGCTCTGCAACAGCCGCTGGCTATAATCGGGCTCACGGCCCACGCCAGAAAAGAGGATGAGACTGCCTGTTACGAGGCAGGGATGAACGGGTTCCTCACCAAGCCCATTATCAAGGCGAAACTGACCATGATCTTAAGCGAGATGATGCCGCGGACAATCTGTCTGGAAAACAAAGATCCTTCGTAATTATTCAGCAGCACCACATCTGCTTTGTCATTGTCCTGCTCACATAGGCTGGCTATCGCCGTTTCACTGCTGCTCGCAGGCCTATTTGTCGGCACTTCTGCCGACGATTGACACGCGCATCTGCGGCAGCACAGCAGCGAAGCGGCGCTGCTGAATAATTACGATCCCTTCTGATTCGTCTCGGTTCCCGTGTTCTTTCAGCCGTTGCTGCTTGGCCTCTGCCACTCCTGGCTGGCCCGCATCGCGGCGATTTTTTCCCGCCACGCCCCGCCATGGGCGGTTATCTCCGCCAGCCGCGCTGTTTCGCTCAGCAGGCTCAGCTCGATATGGAGCCGGTCCTCGGGCATAAGGCTGCCCAGTCTGTCCGGCCATTCGATCACGGTGAGTCCGGCGCCGTACACATATTCCAGCAGGCCGAGATCCTCGATTTCCGTTTCATCGTTCAGCCGATAGAGATCCAGATGATAGAGGGGCAGCCGGCCCGGATATTCGTGCAGGAGGCTGAAGGTGGGGCTGGTTATATAGCAGGATTGAGGCACCTGCAACCCCTGGCCGATGGCCTGGGTAAGGGTGGTTTTTCCGGCTCCCAGAGAGCCGGCCAGGGTGATCACCTCGCCGGGGCGGGCGATCTCCCCGAGATAGCGGCCCAGGGCAAGGGTGGTGCGCAGGTCCGGCAGGGAAATGGCTACTTTCATCTTACTTGTATTTCTTATGGCAGAAGAGACACCGGTATTTCGGGGGATGCCCCTCGGGAAGAGGAGCCTGGCCTTCGGGGGCATGGCAGGCGGTGCAGTGTTTCTCCGCCTCCTTTTTGTCCATGGGGTAAAATTGCAGGTGATTTTCATCCCGGGGCAGCCTGGTGGTTGATTCCGGCGGCGCCTTGAGTAAAAAAACAAGGATGGCTGTACAGCCGGCGATGAAGAGGATATTGAACAGCCTGGTTTTGTTTTTTTTGGGTTCAGGGTTCACGGGCAAGTCCCTCATGAGGGTTGGTCAATTCCCATTTTCAGGGCGCTGAAAGGGATAAGGCCGGTGCGCAGGCCGAAAACCAGGGCCTCCAAAACAAGTTTGCCGGCCAGTTTGCCGCCGGAGGCCAGCTCGAGAATGCGGGCATGCTGGTGGTGTTTCTTGATGAGCTGGGCCATTTTTCTGCTTTCATACCCCGCATCCAGGATGGTGCGCGCGGCCTCTTCGCCGGAAACGATTGCGGAATAGATGCCCTCGCCGGTGAGGCCAGAGGCAAGGCCTGCCGCATCGCCAACCAGAAAGCGGTTGTCAAAACGCCAGCCGCGAAAGTCGAAGTTGATCAGGGCTGCCTGCGGTTGACGGGATTTGAGTTCAAGGGTATGGCGCGCACCCCACTGGTGCAGGCTGTTCAGCAGGATGCCGGGTTTGCTGGTGCTGCGCCTGGCGTATACGCCAATGGAGACCGTATCCTGGTGGGGGAAAATCCAGGCGTAGCCATTGCCGAAAAGATCGGTGTTCAGGTGCCACTGCATATCGGGGAAGTTCCCCGGCATCTGGTAATTGATGCCGACCCCTATTTTTTTAGTGGGAATACCAAGCTGACGCCGCACCAGGGAGCTGCTGCCATCGGCGCCCACCAGAAAATCATAGCCAAACTCTTCTCCCCCCCTGGTGCGCACCCGGTCTTCGGTGATTTCCAGAACAAGGGCGTTGGTGGCGATGCTGACTCCGGCCGCCACGGCTCTTTCCGCCATCCAGCGCCCGAGTCGGCCCCTGTCAACGGTGCGGATAATGGGGTTGGCGTCCTGAAGCATGGTGTGTTGCCAGTTGCTGCTGATGTGCTGGCGGGTGAAGGATCTTTCCCACAGGGTTTCCGGAAAGCCGGGGCCCAGGGCGACGGAGGGAATGCCGCCGGCGCAGACCTTGGGGCCGATGGTGCTGTTGCGCTCAAGCACCAGGACGTCTTTGCCCTGCCGGGCAAGAAGGGTGGCGCAGGCCAGCCCTCCAGGACCGCCGCCCACGATGACAGTATGAAAATTTTTCATGGTCGTTGCCTCGGATCCCCTGCTGAAAAACACCTCGCACACTATATGAGGATGGCTTTTCCTGTCAAGATATTAAGAGCTCTGGAATCATGGGAAGGTTCATGGTATTATCGCGAAAATTTTAAAACGAGATAAAGCTTGGGGGATGTTCCTGCGAGGCCATCGTTGTCACATCAAATAAGTCTCCTGTCCGGGGACGCCTGTATAAGAGGATGTAAGCATGAATCTTGACCCGTTTGATAAAGTGGCAAAAAACAGGAGCGCACTTCCCGCGCTGGTCCTTGGGGGAGCGGGGTTGCTTGTCCTGGCTCTGGCGGCCTTCTTCTGGCTGGGGGGGGAAATGGAAAAGCCGCAGGTGGTGCTCAATGGGGATAGTTCCCATCTTGGCCTGACCAGGCAGGTTTCCTTGGTGGCCAGTGATGCCAAGAGTGGGCTGCGTTCCATCGAGGTTGCCCTGGTGCAGGAGAACAAGAAGGCGCTGCTGCTGGAAAGAACCTATCCCAGGGCGGGGTATCTCTCCGGGGGTGGGCCGAAAAAAATCGAGGAGACCATCGAGATAACGCCCAAGGCCCTTGGCTTTAAGGATGGAGCGGGTGAACTGGTGGTGACGGTGGCTGATTTTTCCTGGTGGAACTGGCTCCGGGGCAATGTAACGGTGCATTCCTCGGTTATCACCATCGACACCAAGCCGCCGGTGATCAGCGTGACGGATTCGCCCCGGTATATCAAGGGCGGCGGGGCCGGGGTGGTTGTCTACCGGGTCAGCGAGCCTGCGGGCAGGCACGGGGTGCTGGTCAACGATATCTTCTATCCGGGTTTTTCTCTGCCCAAGCGGGGCGAGGGGGTCTATGGCGCCTGCATGGGGTTGCCGCATGATATCGCCGCGCTGGAAAAGGCCTTTGTGGTTGCGGCGGACCAGGCCGGAAACGAGGCCAAGGCCCCGTTTACCATGAACCTGCATGTGCGCAAGATTGTCAGTGACAAGATCACCATCGGCGATGAGTTTCTCTCTGCCAAGCTGCCGGAATTCGCCACCTATTATCCGGAGCTGAGCGGCACGCCCGTCGAGCAGTATATCAAGGTGAACAACGATATCCGGCAGGCGAACTACAAGAAGATTCAGGAAGTCTGCGCGAAATTTCAGTCCGAGCGCCTCTGGAACGGCCGTTTCGGGCGGATGGAAGGGAGCCCGAGGGCCGGATACGCCGATCACCGCACCTACCTGTACAACGGCGAGAAGATCGATGAGCAGGTTCACCTGGGGGTTGATATTGCCTCGCTCCAGCATGCCAATGTCGAGGCCGCCAACCGGGGGCTGGTGGTTTTTGCCGAGTATCTTGGGATTTACGGGAACACCGTCATTCTTGATCATGGTCAGGGGATTTTCAGCCTGTATTCCCACCTGAGCCAGATCGAGGTCCCGGTTGGCACCATGGTCGAGAAGGGCACGGTTGTGGGGCTTACCGGCACCACCGGCATGGCCGGGGGCGATCACCTCCACTTCAGCATCCTGGTCAACGGGATCTTTGTTGATCCGATTGAGTGGTGGGACGAGGAGTGGCTGAAACTTCACATGTTGAGTATTCTTTAAGCCGTGTCCAGGATCAGAATTCTTCCGGAAAATCTGGCCAACCAGATCGCGGCCGGCGAGGTTGTCGAACGGCCTGCCTCGGTGGTCAAGGAGCTGCTGGAAAATGCCATCGACGCTCGCGCCAGCCAGGTCGGCATCCAGGTGGAAGGGGACGGCACGCGCCTGATCCGGGTGATTGACGACGGCTCCGGCATGGATCAGGATGATGTGCTCCTCTGTCTGGAGCGCCATGCCACCAGCAAGATCGCAAGCCTTGCCGAGCTTGGCGCCATCCGAACTCTGGGTTTCCGGGGCGAGGCCGTGCCCAGCATCGCCTCGGTAGCCCGGATGCGGATCGCCTCGCGTCCTGCGGCCCAAGCCCTGGGAACCCAGGTGGATCTCCGTTTTGGGCGGCTCCTCAAGGTGCACGAGATGGGGGGCAGTCCAGGCACCTCCTTTGAGGTTACGGATCTCTTCGGCAATGTCCCGGCCCGGAAAAAATTTTTAAAATCCACCAGAACGGAACTGGCCCACATCGAAGAGGTGGTCAGGAATTATGCCCTGGCCCGCCCGGAACTTGGGGTCAGTTTTACGGTGGATGGCCGTGAGATTCTGCGGCTGCCGGCCGGGCTTGACACGCCCCGGAGCAGGGCGGAGCGGATTCTTGGCAAAGGGGGCGGGTCTCTGGTGGAGGTGGGTCGGCAGGCTCAGGACGGGACCGAGCCCGGGGTTTGGGGGTATCTTCTGCCGCCGGACGCCCCTGTTGCCGGACGGCTCAGGATCTTTGTCAATGGAAGGGCGATCCATGACCGTCTGATCGCCCATGCGGTGAGCGAAGGACTCCAGAACTATCTCATGAAAGGGCGGGGGCCGGGCGGGGTGATTTTTCTGGACATGCCGCTGGAAAGCGTTGATGTGAACGTCCACCCCACCAAACAGGAAGTCAGGTTTCACAAACCGGCCGTGGTGCATCAGGCGGTGGTCGCCGCGGTTCAGGCCGCCATGGCGGATTATCAGCAGACCTTGAGGCAGGAGATATTCAGGACTCCTCCTGTTGGCTCAGGCACGGCGCAGGCCGGGGCCACCCCGGCCAAGGCCTATGCGCCGGTCTCTGCTAATCCGGCGTCTGCGGCCCAGGAGCCGCTGTCGCTCTTTAAGACCGCCGCTGTTGCTGCTGCTTCGTCTTTTCTGCAGTCTGGCGCTGCCGGGGAGCAGAGTCCCGTATCTCTGGAGAGCGGATCTGACGCGGAGGCGAAGCCTGGCCTTCCGGCAGAGCCGGCCCAGACCCCGGCGGTGTCGGGGGAAGAGATTGTTTCTCCGCTTGGTGGCTTGCGCTATCTCGGGCAGCTGCTGGACACCTATCTGCTCTGCGCCACGGAACATGGCCTGCTTGCCATTGATCAGCATGCCGCCCATGAGCGGCTGCTGTTTGAATCGCTGAAAAGGCAGTTTGCCGGCAAAAAGATCGTCCGCCAGACCCTGCTCTTCCCGAAGGTCATTGAGTGCAGCCTGGAGGAAATCCAGATTCTCAGGCAGTACGCGGAGGAGATTGCCGCACTCGGTGTTGAGATCGAGGATTTCGGCGGGTCCAGCCAGGTGGTGAAAGCCGTGCCCGCGGTGCTTGGCCGTTCTCCGGTCGAGGAGGTGATGGCCGGGATCTTTGCCCGGTTTGCCGAGGCAGGCTCAGGGAAAGGCGGGGTGCGCGCCGAGGAAGTGCTTTCCGATATGGCCTGCAAGGCAGCCATCAGGGCAGGACAAAGCCTGAGCCCCAAGGAAGCCGAAGCCCTGCTGGACGAGATGCAGCGGGCCGAGGTTTTCTCCCATTGCCCCCATGGCCGGCCGGTGGCCAAGAATTTTTCGGCCCACGACATCAAGAAATGGTTTTATCGCGGCTGAGTCTGATTAAGCCATCGTCAAAAAATAACATGGCCGTTTTAGGCAGCCAGATGGCATAAGGAGCCGTACAGTAAGGCAACATAAATGGCCTGTTGTTTCTGAACGGCTCCTAAAAAAATATCGCGCAAGCGGTTGGGAACATGTATCCTTTTTGAAAAGATCCCGGCATTATCATGCTCGCGTCGCTGCTGCGCCGCTGTAATATTTTGATAAGGAGGAATACGTCATGACCACTCCCGTAACCCAAACGAATTTTGCCAATCTCCATCTGGCGCATCGCGGCAAGGTCCGGGATCTCTACGAGGTGGAAGACCATCTGCTGATGGTGGCCTCGGACCGGATCTCCGCCTTTGACGTGGTCATGGATGACCCCATCCCCGACAAGGGCGCGGTCCTGACCAAGCTTTCCCTGTTCTGGTTTGATTATCTCAAGGACATTGTGCCCAATCATCTGATCACGGCAAATGTTGAGGAATATCCGGCTGTGTGCGCCCCCTACCGGGCGCAGCTCGCGGGCCGGAGTCTGCTGGTGAAAAAGGCCAAACCCCTGCCGGTGGAGTGTATTGTCCGCGGCTATCTCTCCGGTTCGTTCTGGCAGGCATATAGAAAAGACCCGATTGTCTGCGGCTTTGCCTTGCCCGCCGGGATGCAGGAGTCGGACAAGTTTCCCGAGCCGCTCTTCACCCCGTCCACCAAGGCGGCGCTTGGCCTGCACGATGAGAACATCTCCCTGGCCGAGATGGAAAAGATCGTGGGCAGGGAACAGACCGCCCGGATCAGGGATATCTGTGTGCGCCTCTATGAAAAGGCGGCGGACTACGCCCGCAGCCGGGGAATCATCATTGCCGATACCAAGTTTGAACTTGGCATCTTTAACGGGGAGATCCTGCTCATCGATGAGGTGCTGACTCCGGACTCATCCCGGTTCTGGCCGGAAGATCAATATCGGCCCGGGGCGGGCCAGCCGAGTTTTGACAAGCAGTTTCTCCGGGACTATCTTTCCACCCTCAATTGGGGGAAAACCCCGCCGCCGCCCAGACTGCCACGGGAAATCATCGAGAAAACCGCGTCTCGCTATCGGGAGGCGCTGGTCAAGATAACCGGTGGAGATATTTAAAAGGTGCGAGGTAAAAGGTAAAAGGTAAAAGGTTAAAGGTCCAAGATGGAGAGGGTCATCTCCGCCTCCATTGCCTTTTAACCTTTAGCCTAATGTGCCGCGAGGTGCCGTGATGCCGAGGCCCGTTGTCGGGGCCCTGTCCAAAGCCGTTGCCCTCATACTGATGGTCTTTGTTCTGTTGTTCGGGCTTGCCGGATGCGGATTTTCCGGGAGCAAGGCCAACGATGGCGTCAGGGGATTTTTCACTCCGACGGATGTCAGCATCATCCGCCACCATGTGCAGCAGTATCGCGGTTCCTTGCGGGAGTTCACCGCGCGCCTGTACGCCAAGAACCCCAGGTATGAGAAAGACCCGGCCCAGCAGCGGCGGAAGATTGATTCCATTTTCGGCCCCCTGCCCACCGGGGAGCAGCTGTATGCCTTCAAGCCCTCCCATGCGATACTCACCGCGGCGTTTCAAGGGGAGGTTGCCGAGCCCGACCGGATATACCTGCTGAGCCTTGGCCTGTGGAAAAGCATCCGGGAGACCTACAATGTTCGGGATGGGGATTTTTTTCTGAGCGGCCTGCAGATTCCCCTGGAGCGGTTGCAACGGCTCCACCATAACATCAGTCAGGTGAACTGGCGGCTGAAGACCTGCAAGGACAAGAGCGGGAAGCTATTGTTCATCACCAACGAAGCCGGGGAAGACGGCTACATCAATATGGGCTACGAGGTTATCATGACCCGGATCCTCACCCGCATTGAAGATGATATCATCATGCGGGGAGGGCTGCCGGAGCAATACATCTTCAAGATGTCCACCATGTTTGTCGGAATCGTTATCTGAGAGCGGCAACCTCTAACAGGATGTTGAAAAAGGCCATCCCCTGGCTTCTTCAACCCCGGGATTGCAAAAGTGAATTTTGCATCCCTCACAATTTCAAGCATGTTGCACACGCTTGAAATTGACGATGCTTCCTGCAATGGTCGGCGCAGAGTGTTGAAAAACAGAGTTTTTCAACACTCTGCTAAAGTCCGGACTCCTTCAGTTTGTCCATCAACTCCTTTTGTTCATCCGACAAGGCCTTTGGTACCGCCACTAAGATTTTCACCAGCAGGTCTCCCCGTGTTCCTCCCTGGCTGTCTGGCAATCCGTGTTTGCGAAGGCGCAATTTTGCCTGGGGCTGGCAGCCCGGCGGAACCTTGACTTTGAGCTGTTTGCCCTCCAAGGTCGGGACTTCAACCTCCGCGCCAAACACGGCGGAGCTGTAGGGTATTTGCAGATCCATGGTGAGATGGGAACCTTCCCTGGTAATGGTCGGGTGCGGTTCGACCCTGATCAGCAGATACAGGTCGCCCGGCGGTCCACCCATGGGGGAAGGGGAGCCCTTGCCGGAAACCCGCAGCTTCTTGCCGGTCTCGATTCCGGCGGGAATCTTTACGGAAACCTTTTCCGCCGCAGAGCCGCGGCCGAGGGAGATGGTTTTTTCGGCGCCGGTCAGCACTTCATTGAGGGTGATCGGCAGTTCCAGGGAAAGATCGTTGCCCTTCACCTGCTGAGGCTGACGGAAATCCTGAAAGCCATGGCCGGCGCGACCGCCTGCCCCTGGCTGGCGGAACATCTCCTCGAAAATGCCGCCTCCCGTGCCTGCGCTCCGGAAGGTGGCGCGGCCCCCGCCGAAGTTGATCCCGAATTCCCGCAGGATATCGCCCAGATCGGCGTTGCGGAAAATATCTTCCTGTGAATAGCGCTGCTGGAAACCGGCGGAGCCAACGGTGTCGTATTGCTGCCGTTTTTCCTTGTCGGAGAGAACGGCGTACGCCTCGCTGATTTTTTTAAACTGCTCCTCCGCTTCTTTATTCCCCTTGTTGCGGTCCGGGTGGTGCTTGAGGGCAAGTTTGCGGTAGGCTTTCTTGATTTCCTCCGGGGAGGCGCTCTTTCCCACACCGAGTAATTTATAATAATCCATACCTGACCTGCCTGCCTGTCCTGGCGCCTGTCGAACCCCGGTTGCCTTGCCGCGATTGGCCTTCGACAAGCTCAGGCCGAACGGTAACGGTTAATTGTCTTGCTGAAACGAGCTGCTAGAACGGAACGTCATCACCCATAACCGGCTCGGGAAAAGGCTGATCGTTGCACTGCTGAGACTGCGAAGAATTTCCGCTGCTGCCACGGGGGGAGAGCATCTTCATCTCCCTGGCCACGATCTCGGTGGTGTATCTGGTGTTGCCGTCCTTGTCATCCCATTTGCGGGTTTGCAACCGGCCTTCGATGAAAACCTTGGAGCCCTTTGACAGGTACTCGCCGCAAATCTCGCCCAGACGGCCAAAGGCCACGATCCGGTGCCATTCGGTCAACTCTTCCTTGGTGCCGTCCTGCTTTTTCCAGGTTTCCGTTGTGGCGACATTGAAGCTGGCGATGGCGGCTCCTGCCTGCGAGTAACGTACTTCCGGGTCTTTGCCAAGGTTGCCGATGAGGATGACTTTGTTGACCATTTCTTCTCCTTATACTCTCGATCAGATTTACAAAAAAATGAGGCGCTGTATTGTGGCCCGCCCATCATAACGGCTATTGCCCGGGCCTGCACCAACCTTTTCCGGGTGCGGGATCTCCGCCGCCTTCAGTGCGTGGCTGCCGGGATGCGATATATCATAGTAAGGATGGCCCGGGTAAAAATCAACACCCAAAAGAGCGGACCCCGGAATTGGCGCCAGCCCTGGCTGGCGGCGTCGTGTTCAGGGTTGGCCGCACTTTGACCGGGCGGCCAGGTCGAGCATGGCGGGTAGACCGCCTTTTTCTTCCGGTGAGAAACCAAAAACATCCCGCCAGATCTCATCGCTCTCCATGCAGAAATACAGACAGGTATCCGGGTCCAGGTAGCGAGAAAGATGGTGCGCCATGTGGTGGTACATCTCCGTGCGCAGCGGCCGGAAATAACGGAATTTGTTGTCCAACCCCAGGACAAACTCTTCATGGAAAAAACAGGATCTGGGGAAACGCGCGGTGGCAATGCTTTTCAGGGCAGGGAGAAAACGCAGCGCCCCCATGCTGATCCAGACGATGCTTGCCGCCGGAACCGTGGCAAAGAGCCGGTCAATCGTCTCTTTGTAGCCGTTTTGCCAGCCGGGATGATAGATGAGCGGATCAAAATGAAAGGCCAGTTTGTAGCCCCAGGCGGCGCACTGGGCAGCCGCGGCCAGTCGCTGGTCCAGGCTGGCGGTGCGCAGCTCTTCCTTGCCCATGATTTCCGTGCTGTTGAGCGACCAGGCCATGATGGTGCGGCCGCCATGCTCGTTGTGCTTAAGGTTGTCAAGGGCAACCGCTTTGGATTTCAGCTCAAGCACCGCGTTGGGCGTATCCTTGAAGAATTCAATGAGGATCCGGCTCAAGCCCGTGACCCGGTCCAGGGCCATGCTGTCGGTAAATTCGCCGGTGCCGATGCGCCGGAAGGCCTGCGGGGTTTCGGCAAAGGCGGTGTTGAGCTCGGCCAGAAGATCATCGGTATTCACAAAAAAAGAAAGCCAGGGGTTGTTGAGGTAGGCCTGCAGGATGCAGTACACGCAGTCCATGGGGCAGTTCATCCCGACATTGAGAACCTGGTAGTCGCAACAGCGGTATTCCCTGGTGGC
Organism: Deltaproteobacteria bacterium; assembly: GCA_021822005.1. GTDB lineage: Bacteria > Desulfobacterota > Desulfobulbia > Desulfobulbales > Desulfurivibrionaceae > Thiovibrio. Next base: position 11,235 of record JAJZSH010000064.1, read on the forward strand.
GGGGCAGGGCTTGAGAAAGCGGCCCCGGTTTTTGCAGAGGACAAGATGCTTCTTTCCGCTGGTGAGGCTTTGGGGGCCGGAGCTGGCAGCCGAAAGGTCCGGTCCGGAACGGGGCGGAATAATCCGCACCTCCCGGCCCGGAAGATTGGCAAGGATATTTCTGGTAAGGGGCAGATCCCGGCAGTCATCCTCCACATACACATGCTGGATAATGCCGGCAGGATCAAGGCGGGCGGTATGCGGCATGGTGTCGGGCGTCCCTGGTTGCTTGCTGGTTGCGGCACCATACCGTAAAGAATCGGGTCGGCCAACGAGAAAATTCTTGACCGCTGGCTGAAAAGCGCACTACCATTTTTTAGGTGTTTATACCCATCAGTATCGTGCTTGACTTTTGGCTTGGTTCCATGATGCAATGATGGACAATCTTTTGAAGTTCCGCTGTTATTGGCAAAGGGGATAATACTCCACACATAACTGATCACAAGGTAAAGGAACCAAGTGTAGCGCTTGTCCCCAGGTCTGTAACCGCTTACCTCCACACACGCAAAAGAGGCGAACGATGAAAGAGCAGGATTTTGCCAGGGTCAGAGAACGTCTGAACGGGATATCGCGTCGTGATTTCATGAAGTTCTGCACGGTGCTGGCCGCCGGCCTGGGGCTGCCCCTTGAGGTCGCGCCGCGGATCGCGGCGGCGGTCACGGCCCCCCAACGGACCCCGGTGATCTGGCTTTCCGGTTCGGCCTGCACCGGCTGCACCGAATCGTTGCTGCGTCCCTCCCATCCCTCCCTTGAGCATCTTATCCTTGATCTTATCTCCCTTGATTATAATGAAACCCTCAACGCCGGGGCCGGGCATCAGGCGGAAGCGGCCCTGCAGGCCTCGATTCAGAAGAATGGTGGCAACTTCATCCTGGTGGTGGAAGGGGCCATTCCCGTAAAGGACGGCGGGGTGTACTGCATGATCGGCGGCAAACCTTTCAGCGAAATCGTGCGCGAGACCGCAGCCAAGGCTGGAGCTGTTATCGCCATTGGTTCGTGTGC
>JAJZSH010000065.1 GCA_021822005.1 Deltaproteobacteria bacterium
ATGGCCACATCCAGGTTGGCGAAGGCGGTAATCATGATCACCACGATGCCGGGATAAAGCTTCTTCACGGTGCGCAGCACCTCAAGGCCGTCCACCCCCTTCATCTTCAGGTCGGTGACCACCACATCGAATCGTTTTTCCTGAAGCCGCTTCAAGGCCGACTCGCCGTTCAGGAAGGTCTCCACCTCGTAGCCGTCCTGCTCGAAGGAGAGTTTTGCCATATCCCCCACGATCTTCTCATCATCAATGACCATAATGCTATGCTTCGCCATCCGTACACCTCTTTAACTTTTTGCAACTGGACAGGGTTATGATAAAGGTTGTGCCGACTCCGACCTGACTTGCCACCCGGATGTTCCCCTGGTGGTTTTTGATAATCCCGTAGCTGACCCACAGGCCGAGGCCGGTGCCGCTTTCCTCCTTGGTGGTAAAAAACGGATCAAAGATGTGATCGAGGAATTCCGGGGCAATGCCCTTGCCATTGTCGCCGATCTCGATCTCGATATCATCGTCATCCGGCAGATAGCGGGAGACGATCCGCAGCTCGCCGCCCTTGCCCATGGCCTGGATGGCATTGGTCGCCATGTTGACCAACACCTGCTGGATCTGGTGTTCGTCGATGTAGATGTCCGGCAGGTCCTCAGCCAGGGCGAGCTTGATTTTGATGTTGGAGATATCGAGCATGTTCTGCACCAGAGCCAGGATCTTCTGGATGACCTGGTTCGTGGCCGCCCTGGCCAGATGCTGCTCCTTGGGTTTGGCGTAATCAAGCAGGTTATGGATAATCACCCGCAACCGCTCGGTCTCCTCATCGACCCGTTCCATGAAGCCGACCCGCTCCTCCTTGCTGAGCCCGTCATACACCTCGGCGTAGGTCTGGGCGAGCATGGAGATATTGTTGAGCGGATTGTTGAGTTCATGGGCCACCCCGGCCACCAGCACCCCGATGGAGGCGAGCCTTTTGGACTGGACAATCTCCTTTTCGTGTTTCTGGAGTTCCTCGGCCATGGAGTTGATGGCGCTGATTACCGCGCCCATCTCATCGCTGGAGGGTTTTTCCTCGATCTTCCGGTAATTGCCCTTGGAGATCGAACGGGTGAGTTGGACGATCTTGCGCAGCGAATGGCCGATGTTCCGGACGATGAAATTGCTGAAGAGAAAGGCGAAGAGCACCACCGCCCAGAAGGAATAGCGCAGGATGTTCTTGGAACGGACGATGATCGCACCGATCCGGTCGCTCTCAAGGGCGGTAATGTTTTCGGAAAAAGTTTTGAGGTTCCAGCCCGCCTCCCGCAGCTTTTTCTGGACCGCGGCGTCCCGGTGGCGGGCCTTGTTGATCGAATCGGCCAGCTGCGCATACACGTGGAGATGGTCCTGAAGCATCGTGTACTTCTCGGAACCCACGGCCCGGATGATGTCAGGCCGAACCTGCTGCAGGGTCTGGCTGGCCTGGTCGATCCTGGTCTTGATATTGTTGAGCGCCTCGTCATCGCCATAGAGGAAATAGTTTTTTTCAGCCAGCCGCATCTCAAGAAAATTGGCGTTCAGCCCCTCGGCGATCACGGTGAAGCGAAACTTGGTCAGAATCTCGTTGAGGTTCTGCAGGGCAAAGATGCCGATCAGGACGATGAGCACAATATGGACCGCGTTGGAGATGTATATCTTGTGTTCGATTTTCATCCTGTTTTTCCTCCCGCCAGGATGGCGCTCCGTGTTCTGGGCAGCTCCGCCTGTTCCTTGCGAACCGGCAGATACCAGAGTCCGCCATCAATGATCATCAGCAGGCCCGCCACGATCAGCATTCCGTCAAAGAGGGTGTTGAACCCCGGGCCAAAGTAGCCGATCAGGCCGATACCGATGCTCACAAAGGAGACGCCGGTGCGGATAAAGGCGAGACCGGTGCGGGCCCGCGAGTAGATGGTCCGGTAGCAGCTGGCAATGGTGCGCTGGGCGGCGAGCACGTTCCGTTCCCGGGCCAGATGGGTGCGTTCCCGGCTGGCCGGCACAGGATAGAGAATGGTGCAGTAGTTGCCAAGCAGATCGCCAAGCCGGGCCAGCATGGTCTCCTTGGTTTTCTTTTCCATCCCGGCATGTTCCAGGTTCTGATAGTTCTCAAGAAAGCTCAGGGTCGCGGCGGTCACCTCGACCAGAGTCTGATGCCGCGGCGGCGTCATCCGTGAGCGCCGCACCCGGAGGTAGGCGGGCAGGGCGCCGATAAGAAGGAGCAGGCCGATGGCCAGGACAAGATAGGCCAGGGAGGGGTGGCCGGCGAAACGCCTGCTGTCCAGGAGCGTCCGGGAAATGGCGCCAAGGCCGAGTCCTGTCCGAGCAAAGGCCAGGGCGGTACGGGCTCGGGCCAGATCGGTGCGATAGCAGTCCAGCCTGGTCCGCCACTGGGCCATGGTATTGCGCCAGAAGGCCAGGCCGGTCCGTTCGGTGCCAATCAGGAGTCCCACTTTGTCATGGAGAAAGTCCTGGATAAACCAGGAGATCTCGTCGGGCAGGGCCACCCGGAACTCATAGCGGGCCGGGCCGAAAATCCCCTCCACCTCCGCGCGCATGGCGGCGTCCGACGGATCGCGGGCAGCGATCACCATGGCACCGTCGGCGTCCTTGATCACCGGAAACCAGCCGCTTTGCGCCAACTTACTGCCCTGTAAACCGGTGAGCAGTTCGGGCGGAATGGGCAGCCGCTCATCGTATTCGATGGCGGCGCACTGGTAATAGTCGCTCAAGGCCGCCAGCAGAACCTCACGCGGCACGCCGTACTCGGCATGGAGAATCCGGGCCAGCGGTACCCCGCGCAGCACGGCGGCCTGGGCCGCTTCCGCGAGCAGCCCAGGCCGGGACATGGCGATCCCGGCAAAGGGCTGCATCAGTGTATCTGTCTCAACCTTCGTCATTGCTGAACACCACGGTTTTCCAGAATCGGGCTGGCGCGCCGTAATCGGGGATGGCGATCTCCATGTCGCCGTAACAGTAAGGAAACTGACGGCGCGTCCGCTCGGCCGGAATGCTCCAGGCAAAGCCGTCCGCCACCAGGAAGAGGCCGGCCGCCATCATCGAATAGCTGAACACTGTCCAGCCAAGGCCGCCCCCGTCGTCGAATAAGAGCAGAAAGGCGGCCCCGATCAGAAAAAGATTCAGGCCGGTGCGGATAAAGGCAAAACCGGTGCGGGCCCGGACCATGACTGTGCGCAACCGGGCCATGACGTTGCGGCGTTCGGCCAGCACGGTCCGCTCCAGGGCAACGCCGGTGGTGGCCCAGATCCCCGGCGCATGGGAGCTGCGGACAGGCAGGGTCATGGGATTCCTGTCCGGGCCGGGCAAGACATGGCTGTGGGGGAAAAAATAATCCCAGATGGTGGACATCCCCCCCTTTTCCCGCACCGAGGCCAGCCCCTCCACCCCTGCCCTCCGGCCGCGGAAATACCAGAAAAAACCCTCCAGGGCCATGATGGCGCCGACCCCGATAAGCCCGAGGTCGAAGGCAAGCCAGCGACTCGCCTGAAACTGGTGCAGCAGGGCAAGGCCGAGGCTGATAAAAGCGAAGCCCGTGCGGGTGAAGGCCAGGCCGGTCCGGACCTTGGCCATCCTGGTCCGGAAACAGGCGAGCACCGTCCGCTCCTCGGCGAGATCGGTCCGGTCGCTGGCCAGATAGCGACGCCGCATCACCGGCGACATGCTGGTCCAGCCGGCCCGCAACCCGGCAGCGCCGGAAACAACACCGCTGCGCCGGAACTCCGGGACGATCTCCTCGTTGTATGCCTCAAGCACGCTGATACCGCCGGTGGCGCCGGTATCGACACAAGGGGGCAGGGTTGCGTAAATCGCCCGGGCCGGAAGATACCATTTGAGGCCGTCATAGACCATGATGACGCCGCTGAGCAGGAGGGGCGCCTCCAGGAACAGGTAATAGCCGGCATCGACCAAGCAGAGAAAGAGCAGGGCAATGGTGATAAAGGAAAGGCCGGTGCGGATGAAGGCAAGCCCGGTGCGGCTCTTGGCCAGCAGGGTCCGGTAATGGGCGAACAGGGAGCGCCGTCCAGCCAGATAGGCGCGGACCTTGGCCAACGGGGTACGGTCGGCGGTGGGCGGAAAGCCTGGATTGAGATCCCGGTTGTGCTCGATGATGCGGATAAGATCGTCGGGCAGGGTGACCTGGAACTCGACCTCCCGCACCCCGAGGGTCTCGCGGATCTGGGCGGCCAGGGCGGAACTGGGTGCGGTGGCGATCACCGTCGCCCGCCCGTCGGCAACCGCCCGCGGAAACCAGCCCTCGGCCCGGAGCTGCTCCATGTCCAGCCGCCACAGCAGGAACTGGGGGCCGGTCAGCGGCTCCTGATACTCCACCCACGGGCAGCCATACTGCTCACCAAGCGCCGCCAGCGTTTGAAATTTTTCAAGACCTCTCTCCATTACGACTTCCATGTCTTGTGAGCCATGCCAGACCCCTCGGTTTCAGTTTTCATCTCCAGGCGGCTCAAGGCATAATCGCCATCCAGAAAGGCGCGGACAACCGCAGGGATCACCGCATCGGTCGCCATGGCCGCGTCAAGCAACCGGGTAAATCCCAGTATCCTTCCCACCACCACCAGTGTGTCCTCGATGGCCTCCATGGGGGCGCCTTGAAGCGAGGCATTGACCAGATCCTCCTTGACATCGACCAGGAAGCCGTAATGTTCGAAGATCTCCCCGATGCACAGGGCGCGCCGCCGCCGCCGTTCCAGGGAGGTGCCCCCGCCCTTGAAGCGGAACCTGATATGGTTGCTCCGCGCCTCCGGGGAGCAGAGCGTGTCGATCATGATAAAGTGAAAATCCATGCGCGCGTTCATGTTGCAATAATCCCGGCTGACCAGGCAATAGTTGGGCATGCCGATGGGCCGTTCCGATTTCTGGTCGGTGATAAAGGAGGACATCACCGAGCCCATGGGCGTCCCGCCCGGCGGCGGGCCCCAGTGCAGGCCAGGGGTGGTGATGCCGCGCCACAGGGCCTGAAAGGGGCGGGAGAGGACCATTACCGGCGGGATTCTTCTTTTTTTCGGCCCGGTCAAGGCCAGCCCCCCTCCCATGTCGATGACGCTGATAAAAAAAGGGACCGGCGAGTCGATGGCATGCACAACGCCCAGATCCCCCTCCAGAACCTCATCACCGGCCTCAAACATGGAGAGCACCGCCTTTTCATGGACAAAGCGGACGATATCGTGGAGCGACTTGCATTCCAGAATGGAAAAGGTCGGGCCGTAGGCATCGGTAAGGTGCAGGGCCGTGACCAGCTCCCGCAGCTCCTGGTAGAGGGGCGGGAGGCTCGTAAGCGCGGGGCGGGCGGCTGGAGGGTTTTTTCCCCAGGCCTCCAGGGCCGCGCTGATTTCCTCGGCGGCTGCCGCGTACACCCGGCCATGGCTACCGTCCACCGTGAGCCACTGCCCCGCGCTCAGCCTGTTCCCCGCATCCGTCAGCCCGCAGATCAGGGGGGTTCCCTGTTCGCGGGCCATGCAGGCCAAGTGGTCGGCCGGGCTGCCGAGATCCACCAGCACCGCGGCCACCATCCCCAGAAGGTTCGCCGCATCGACAAAACTCTGGTGCATGACCAGCACCACCGGCTCTTGCGGGATATTTTCCAGATCCCTCCGGCCTTTTACCAGAAGCGCCCGCCCGGTGGCCCGCCCCCCCGAAGCCATGATCCCCTGGGCAAGGGGCGGGGTTTTGCCCTGCCATTCCTCGGCGGTCTGCACGCCCATGGTGGTAAGGGGCCGGACCTGGAGGATAATCGCCCGCCCCTCCCTGTCCACCGCCCATTCAATATCCTGCGCCATCCCCTCCTGTTCTTCCAGGGCCTTGCCCCAATCGGCGAGGAGCCGCAGCTCCTCTTCCTTGAGCACCGGCTTGCGCCGATCCTCCGGGGCAAGATCCTGCCAGCGCACCCCGCCCCCGGCGGCACAGACCAGAAACCTCTCCTTGTCGGCAATGCTGGAGCGCTGCCGGTCCACAACGCCGTCTTGTCCGACAAGATAGAGATCCGCCGCAGCGCTGCCGGAAACCGCGGCCTCGCCCAGGCCGGGCACCGCGCTGATCAGCATCATGCCGCTTTCCGGCTCCTGCGGGGAGCGGGTGAGCAGGATGCCTGCGGCGCGGGCCTCCACCATCTCAAGGCAGAGCACGGCCATCTCAAAGCTTAGGGGATCAAGACCGGCGTGCAACCGGTAGGCAAGGCTGCGCACATTGAAGTTGCTGGCCACCACCTCGGTGAATGCCTTGAGAAAACGGGTCTCGTCCCGAACATTGAGCACCGAGCTGAACTGTCCGGCAAAGGAATGGCGCTCCCCATCCTCGCTGATACTGCTGCTCCGCACCGCCAGCGCCTTGCCGCTTTGGAAAAAAGGGCGGGCGCCAGCGAGAATCTCCTCGACAAGGGGTGAGGGAAGCAGACCATTCCTGATAAGCTCCTGCACCCGGTGCGCCGTTTCCGGGGGGATAGCCTTGTCGGTTCCGGCCCCGGCCGCCGCCAGAAGATGGACCAGCTGCAGGGAGAGTCCTTGATGCTCCAGAAAGAAGCGACAACCGGCCAGGGTAACCACAAAACCGTCAGGCACCCTGAACCCCTTTTTCTTGAGGCCGGCCAGGACTGCGGCCTTATTGCCGGTCAGAGCCCGGTGTTCGGGCGCCAGCGCGGCAAAGGACAAGGAAAAAGGAACAGCTTCGGAACGGGAGAGAGGCGTGAGCTTCTCCCGGATGGTCGTGGCCAGGGTGTGCTGCACGCCCCGGAGCGCCCTGTACCTGCCCGCGGCCAGATGCTCCAGCCGGGCCACCATCTCCCCGGTTTCCTCGATAAGCTTTTCCGTGAGCCGGGCCAGGCCTGCCTGATCCCCATGCAGGCGGAGGTGGATGCCGATCTCGGTGAGGCAGTCAACCGCCCGGTTGTTGCCGGCAAGCAGGGAGCGGAATATCTGGTAGCGGGCGGTGAGGAGATCGTGCGCCTCAGCCTTTTGCTGTTTCCGGTTTGCCTGCACCCTGGCGCTCTGTTTTTTAAGCCAGCGCAGCATCGGGGCTCACCTCTCACTCCCGGTCTGGTCCTGCTTGACCGAGGCGAGAAACTGCTCGAAAAACCGTTCGATGGCCGCCTCATCGCGCATCTGCACGTCAAGCTGTCGGGTAAAGGAAATCAGCTCGCCCAGCCGGATAAGAACCCTTTTCATCCGCGGGGCATCGAGGTTCCTGGCCTTGGCAATCACCAGATCGCCGGTGCGGTCCACCTTGAAATAGAGACCGGTCAGAATGGCGCTGATCAGCCGGGCGCGCCACTTCCGCTTTGTCTGGTTGGCAATGCCGCCGACAAAACGGAAATAGATGTAGTTATTGTCCGGCTCCGGAGAGAAAAAGGCGTCCACCACATTGAAGTGATAGCCGAGGCGCAGGCAGAGATTGCAGTAATTATCAGCGATAATCGCGAGATTGTCGCCCGGATAGGAGGACCGGTTGGTCAGCGCGGCCAGCGGCTTGCCAAGGCCGGAGAGGATGTCCCTCAGCCCCAGGGGGGCCGGTTCCCTCACCTGCGCCGCCTCGCTGAAAAAGCCGGCGAGAATGGCCGTCAGCGGGCGGCAATTCAGCATCTCCAACGTGAGTTCCCCGCCCGGCCTGGGCGCTTCCCCCTTGAGTCCCGAGCCGAGATCAATGACCCGTAATTTGAGCGGGGCTGGCAGACGCACCGGGTAGCTCGGCAGCCCTGCCCGACCGGGATACTCTTCATGGAAATGGATGAGGCCGTCGATGGCCTTTTCGTGGCTGAAGCGCAGGATATCGTGAAAGGTCCGGCAATTTTCCGGGACAAAATCAACGGCTGTGGGGTTGGCCAGGGTGATCGGCGCTATCCAGCGCAGGAGTTTCCGGAGAATCCGGAGCTCCGGGGCGCTGCGGTAGGAGAAATCTTCCGTTGCCTGCAGGCGGAGCAGGCCGTTGATGATGCCCCGGTAGACCTTCTTGTTTTCCACATCGATGGTTATTTCCTCGCCCTCGGGCAGCAGGGTGGTGGCGTTGCCTGCGCCGAACAGGGCCGGGGTCCGGTATTCCCGGGCAATGGTGGCCAGGTGGCCGGTGGGACCGCCGATGTCGGTGATGATGGCGGAAGCCTTCCAGACAATGGGGCTGAGCCGGGGATCGGGAAACCGGGCCACGGCAACGGCGCCCATGGGGAACTGCTCGGGGTCGGTTTCCTGGTCCACATGCACGACCAGGCCCGCGCCGATACCGAGCTGGGCGATCTGCCCTCTGTTTTCCATGATCGGCGCGGAGGCTTGCAATTCAGCGGCAATCTCGGTGGGCAGGGGCGACGGTTTTATCGGCAGGGTAAAAGGCCTGCTCTGGAGAATGACCAGCTCATTGCCCAGGGCCCATTCGATGTCCTGTGGACCATCAAAGGCTTTTTCCAGAAGAAGGGCCTGTTCAGCCAGTTTCCTGATTTCCTCCGGGGTAAGAGAGCTTGAACCGCGCCGCAGGCCGTTGGCCAGAAAAGCCAGCGGCTCTTCCCGGCCAGCCGGGGCCAGCGGGGTGAGGATCTCACTTTCCAGAAGAGGGAAAGGCCAGGTGCGGCTTACGGTGAAACGGTCCGCAGTGGTGCGTCCGGCAACCAGTCCCCTGGCCGCGCCCCGGACCGAGGTGATGAGCAGGCTGTTTTCTTCCGGGGCATCGGGGGTGCGGCTGTAGGTCACCCCGGCGACCCGGGAGGGGATCACCACCTGGACCCCGACCGCCATGGGAACTGTGCGGCTATCGCTACCAGGCCCAAGGTATTCCAGGGCGGCGAGCGAAAAACGGGAGGCAAGCACCTGGAGGTATGCGGCCAGCACTGCGGGGAGCTCGGGGGCGACATCAAGAACCGAGCGGAATTGCCCGGCAAAACTCCTGGTTTCCCCATCCTCGCCCACCGCGCTGCTGCGCACGGCCAGAACCGAATCAGGCCCACACCCCGCGAGAAGCCGGGCCATCTCCTCCTGCACGGCTACGGCAAGACCGTGGGGCAGGCGGGCCTCGCTGAAGAGAAGATCGATCTGTCGCGCCTGCTCTTTTCTGGGAATACCGGCGGCGCAGACCGCATCGATCCGGGCAAAGAGGTCGTTTTCCAGCATGAAAAGCCGATATGCCGCCACGGTGATGGCAAAACCGGAGGGAACCCGGAGATGGAGATGGTTCTGGATCTCGCTCAAGGTGGCGTTCTTGCTGCCGACCAGCCCGTCAAAATCGCTGGTTATCAGGGCGTAGGGCAGGGTAAGACTCCGGTCGTAGGGTCCGGCATAGCCGACGGCCAGCACGGAAAGCTTTCCGGCAATCTCCTCATAGCGGTCATAGAGGCCAAGATAGGCATTGCCGGTCAGATTATTGAGACAATAGATCACCTCGCGCACCAGGTCGTTGAGCCCGTTCACCACCTCGACCAGAAATTTTTTGTCAAAAACATATTCGCCGGCCAGGGCGCTTTCCATGTGGGAAATCTTCTCAAGCACCGCGTTGTTCAAGGAAAGCAGCCGGCGGAACAGCTGGAAGATCGCGGCAAACGCCGCGGCTTTTCCGATATTTCCGGGCAGGTCGGCTGGGGAAGTCATGCCTCGGTATCCATGCGGGGCAGCCTGATCCGGAAGGTCGTGCCCCTGCCCTGTTCGCTCTCCACCTCTATCTCGCCGTGGTGGTCCTTGACAATGGCGTAACTCAGCGACAGGCCAAGGCCGGTGCCTTCATTCTTGGTGGTGAAAAACGGATCGAAGATATGGGCCTGGGTCTCCGGGGCCATGCCGGCGCCGGTATCCCTTACCACAATACTCGCTTCTTTTCCGGCCACCTGCACGGCAAGATCAAGACGGCCTTCGGGCGGCATGGCCTGGACCGCATTGAGCATCATGTTGACCAGCACCTGCTGGAGTTGATTGGGATTGCCGCTTATCAGCACCGGCTGGTCCGGCTGGTCGTAATGGCAGGTGACGCCCCCAAGCCGGAACTGGTTCCTGACCAGGGTGATGGAGTCCGCCACCAGCTTGCCAAGATCAACCGGCTCAAAGGTATTGACCTTGCGGGCCCGGGAAAATTCCAAAAGGTGATGCACCACCTCCCTGGCTCTGTCCGACTGGACGAGGATATCCCGCACCATGTCTAGCCGTTCACTGCATGGCAGCTTCGGAAGGTCTTCCAGCAGCACCTCGGCGGTAAGGGAGATATTGTTGAGCGGATTGTTGATTTCATGGGCGATGCCTGCCGTTACCTTGCCGATGGCCGCCAGTTTCTCCGACTGGATCAGCTGAACCTGATTGGCATTGAGGGTCTTGAGCATCAGGTTCAGGGAGTTGACCAGTTCGATGCCCTCCACCGAGCATCTGATCTCCTCGCCCACCGGGATGGAGTTCATCTCGCCCTGCATGATCCTGGCCAAGGCCTCACGGATAGCGGTGAGAGGGTGCATGATCCAGCGCATCATGTAAAAGATGAGGACTGCGCCAAGCATCACGGCCAGGGCCAGGATAAAAACCGCTGATTTCTGGTAGTTGGCGACCTCACGCTCCACCTGGAGCCGGGCCCTGGCGTCCATGTCAAAAATAATCCTGGTGAGGTCCTGACCATGTTTGCGCAGGACGCTCTCCAGGGATTTTTTGTTGCGCGGCGCAAGCTCTGTCTCCATCAATTGCCGGGAAATGAATTCGTATTGGCCAAGCTCCTTGTCATAAAAAGATTGCAGCTCGTCCTGGTTTCCCGGCAGGGCCGCCTTTACCCCGACAATCGCGGCCCTGACCTGATCGACATAGTCAAGGGCGCTCAACAGATCCTTTTTGTCGTTGAACAGGAGATAGTTCTTTTCGTAGCGTCTGATTTCAAGGACATTCTGGTTCAGTTCGTAGAACGATTCGATGATGCGGATCTTGTCCTCTATGCGCCACAGGGCATAGCTGGCGGTCAGCGTGGCAATGACGCCGAGACCGGCGACAATGCCTATGGTCATCAGGAGCTTGCCCCTGATGGAACGGATTGCCGGAAACAAAAAACGGCAGGGCAACGGCTTGGTGGGTTCCATCTCTTCCTGCCTGATCGGCGGCTGTTGGGCAACAGGGGACATGCGGGAGCCTTCCATGGTTATTTCCCTTGGCTCTGCGTCTCGATGGCGCGGAAGATCACCTGCTTCAGCTCATCCAGGCGAAAAGGCTTGGCGAGAAAGGCAAAGACCCCCTCCTGTTGCGCCAGCTCGGCGGTATCCGGAGAGGCGTATCCGGTAATGATAATCACCTGGGTGGCAGGATTCTGGCGCCGGACCCGTTTCAGCACCTCTATGCCGTCGATCCCCTCCATTTTCAGGTCGGTCACCACGATATCAAAGGGCCTTTCGGCTATGGCAACCAGGGCCGAGGCCGAGTCGGTGTAGGTCTCTATTTCAAAGCCGATTTTAGTGAAGACCTGATGGAGCCGCTTGCCCACGATGGGCTCGTCATCCACCACCAGCAAGCGGCGGATTGCGCCGGGATCATTCTCATTCAATGGACTACCTCCTTACAGTCTTACAGTTCATGCCTTACCGGCCCTGCCTTGCGACAATGCCGTAATCACCCATGAGAAACGCTTCGACATATTGGACGACCGTGTCGTCATCCGTCATCTGTACGTCCAGTTGCCGGGTAAAACCAATCAACCGGCCAAGAATATCCAGGGTGCGTTCCATTTCCGGCTGGGCCAGATTGCTGGTGCGGGCGATGACCAGATCCCCCTTGGTCTGGATGCTGAAATCAAAGGCCTCCAGAATCGAGGCGATAAGGGTCGCCCGCCGCGAACGCTTGACAATGTCGGTGGCCCCGCCCAGAAACCGGAAATAGATATGATTGTCGCGCTCCACGTCGTGGCAGAAGGCGTCGATGATGTTGAAATGATACCCGAACCTAAAGCAGAGGTTCACATACGTTTCGCTGATGATGGCGATGTTGTGCCCGGTGTACTGCCCGGAAAGGGTATCCTGCGGGGTGGTCATCATGCTGTGCATCATGTCCCGGAAACTCACCGACATGGCCTCCTGATGCCAGGCCCCGGGAAAGAGCATGCCCTGGAGGATGGCCCGGAAGGGAATTGAACGGATGGCGGAAAAGGGAATCTGGTCCGGCGGAGCGTCCGGGGCAATGCCGCCGCCGATGTCGATGGCAAGGATCCCGGCCTGGATGGGCAGGTCCAGCCGTCTTGCCAGACCGCCGGGCAGA
>JAJZSH010000066.1 GCA_021822005.1 Deltaproteobacteria bacterium
CCAAGGCGGTATCCGGGTCGCTATAATAATCCACCAGGCTTTCCTTCACACACCGATCGTGATCGAGCTGCAGCAGCCGCTCGATGATGAGATCGGAGAGGATAACCACGTCCAACTCGCGCAAGGGTGCAGGCTGCTTGGTGCCGAGAGCCTCGTCGATCACGCCGTCCCGCAGGGTCAGGAGCAGACAACGATCCTCCTGGGGATGGTACAACCCAAACATCGTGGCCGCGCCGGAGTTCTCCGCCATGCGGGCCAGAACCTCAGTCACCAGGGTCTCGCGGGTGCCACCAACGATCTCCTCAACGATAAAGCTCTGCGTAAGCTTAGCCATCAACCCTGCCAGGGCAACAGCCTCGGGCATCCGCACCAGCCGGTGGGTCGGGAGCACGGACAGGCCCGGGTCTTCCATGCCGCAGAGATACATCATCGTGTGATTGTAGGGGCTGTCCGCAACCACCTCGCCCAACCGCTCCCGCATCAGGGCGCGGAACTGGAGGGCGGTGGTGTAACGATGGTGGCCGTCGGCAATGTAGAGGGATTTTTCCGCGAACTGCTCCCGGATCTGGGCGAGGATCGCCGGATCGGTCACCGCCCAGATGGTATGATTACAACCGTCGTGATCCGTGACGCCGGCGAGCGGCTCCGCGGAGCGACCGCCTTCCAGCAGCGCCATGATCCGGCCTTGGGCATCGGGATACAGGGAAAAGATCGGACTGAACTGGGCATGGCAGGTGTCCAGCAGGCTGAGCCGGTCGGAGGTGACGCCGGAGAAGGTTTTCTCGTGGGGCTTGACAATGCCCTCGGCAAACTCGGCCAGTTGCACCAGGCAGAGCAACCCTTTCCGGGTAAGACGCCTGCCGGAAGGCAGGGAATACTCGGTATGATAGAGATAGATGGTCGGCTCGTTGTCCCGGACCAGCACCCCTTCCTGCTGCCACTTGGCAAAGGTTTCCTTGGCCTGGCGATACCGGGCCTCGGTCAACTGATCGGCGCTGAAATTCTTGCTCAGATCCAGATGGATCATGTTGTGGGGATTCTTGGCGGCAAAGGCGGCCTGGGCCTGAAGATCGATCACGTCATAGGGCGGGGTGACCACCTCTTCCAGGTGCTGGATCTTGGCCGGATTATATCGAAGGGCGCGAAAGGGCGCGATCAAAGCCATTGTTCTGTCTCCTTGCCTGTCCAGACTGGGCTTGCGCCCAAACCTACCGGCAAATTCTCCCGGCACACATGAACCGGTTGACTTCCCCAGGGGGAATAGATATGTTTTGTTGAAATCGTAGGATATACTGCGATTTCAACGCTTGCAGCCGTTACCTCCCCTCCCTTGACGGGAGGGGATTGAGGGGTGGGTGAAACTGCCGATTGAGCCAAATCCGGCAATCCCCCTCCCCCTAGCCCCCTCCCGCAAGGGGAGGGGGAATTTATCACAAAAACTGTGCCATTACATAGTAAAAAAACACCCACATTTCAAGTGGACATTGTACCCGGACCGCAAACTTTTACAAACGAACTTTTCCCATACCTCAAGAGGTGTTTCAATGTACGATATCTTCACCCGCACCCATTTTTCCTCGGGCCATCATCTGCGCAACTATCCCGGCAACTGCGAAAGGCCGCACGGCCACAACTGGCAGGTGGAGGTGACGGTCCGGGCCACCGAGCTTGACGAACTGGGCATGGGGATTGATTTCAAGAACCTGAAAAAAGCGGTAAACGTGGTCATGGAGGAGCTGGATCACCAGAATCTCAACGAACTCCCGGCCTTTCAGAAGAAGAACCCCTCTTCCGAAAACATTGCCGCCTACATCTTCGAGCAACTCAGGGAAACCCTCACCACCGAGCGCTACCGGCCATACAGCGTGACGGTCTGCGAAACGGAGAACTGCTGCGTGACCTACCGTGAGGGATGAGCCCACCCTTCAACTTTCCGAGGTTTTTTACAGCATCCAGGGGGAGTCTTCCTTTGCTGGCTACCCCTGCCTTTTCTTCCGCCTCTCCGGCTGCAACCTGCGCTGCTCCTACTGCGACGCCAAGTACACCTACAAGGAACCGGGCGCTGCAACCCCGCTCAGCGCCCTGCTGACCGAGGCGGCCCGATACCCCAACGCCCTCATCGAGATCACCGGCGGCGAGCCTCTGCTCCAGGAAGGGGTCTACCCGCTCATGGACGCCCTGCTCGCGGCAGGCCGCACCGTGCTGCTGGAAACCAACGGCAGCCTCAGCATTAAACGGGTGCCGAAAGAGGTGGTGAAGATCGTCGATCTCAAATGCCCGGACAGCGGCATGGCCGGGAAGATGGACCTTGGCAACCTCGCCTTGCTGGCGCCCCATGACGAGATCAAGTTCGTGGTGAGTTCACGAGCCGACTACGACTGGGCCAAGGCAATGATGGGGGAACACCGCCTGGCCGAAAAGGCGAAGCTGATCCTCTCCCCGGTGATTGGCAGCCTTGAGCCCGCCCTGCTGGCCCAGTGGCTCATGGCCGACGCGCTCCCGGCCCGGCTTCAACTCCAGCTCCACACTCTGCTCTGGCAGGGGGTGAAGCGGGGGGTGTGAGGGTGAAAAATAAATCTGTTGCCTTTTTACCCTGGAAAATTTCACTCTAGGAAGTCAAGATGCATGTCGGGCTGCTGCGGCCACGAAAAATTCCTGCCCGTTATTGTGACACGGCCTTTTTTCTTCCATTTATTTTCCAATTCATCATAAAAACTGTCCGGGCTGTCGATGTCGGGCAAAATGATCACCCTTCGACCGAAGGTTACGGCAAGAAAAGGAAGTGGCTCTTTCACCTCCACAATCAACTGCGGAAGGATTTCTCTCCCATCGGTCTCAATCCAAAATTGGGAGCTAAGAACATTTTCTTCAGGCTTATAAATCTGCTGCCGCACGATCTCCAGCTTAGGATCAAAAGCATATCTGTATCCAAGCCAAGCAGTCACCAGCAAAAAGCCAGATTTAAGGTCACTAATTCTTGCGAATCGATCCTCATACTTAAACGTCTTAGTCAGCTTAAATTCTCCTTGTTCGGGGAATTCCCGCTTGAACAGCTCCACAATTTCTGGAGTATTAGCCCGGCCTCCAAGAAGCTTAAAGGTGGTCACGCCATTCGAACGTGATACTTCAGTACATACCCGACAGCTAGGTATCTCTAAGAAGACCCCTTTTATTGGGCCATTCTCTTCTCCCTCCAAAATAAGATTGTGGAAATTATCAAAATTTTTTCTCTTGAGCGCTGCGGAATCAATCGTTTTTCCTGCGTTGCCATTGCACTCCTTGCAGGTTAGCAACAGCTTCCTCCCCCCTATAGATTTGGGAGGAACATGCTCTAAAGAAAGTTGCCCAGTCGATTCTATTTCTTCTTCTAAAAAACCCCGACAACAAATCGGACAAAAATAAACACTATCATCACCACAGCAGTATCTTGAAATGGCCTTCGCACCCTGTCGAAAAATCTTTAATCGCTTATCCCGATTTGTTGCCATAAAAGCTAGTGCCTTGTAACACTCAAATTAGTTCCCTCCCCCCTTGGGGGGAGGGTTAGGGTGGGGGGGAGTCGTCATGTAGACGCCCAATTGTTGCTTCACCCACCCCCTAACCCCCTCCCGTCAAGGGAGGGGGATGCGAAATTAAAAACGTTACATGGCACTAAGTGCTCCGCTCTTTTGTAGAAAATTAGGGACGCCCTGAGTTCCCCCCTCTTCTTGAGAACATATGGGGAGTGTTTCAATCATTCTAATGCGATACTATGTGACAGGACATGGAAAGTCAAAAAAAAAACCGATATTACGCCCAAATCCCAGCCTCAAACAAATCTATGGATCGAGAAATTCAGGAAACCGCTTCCTTGCTATTTTCCGTATGTGCCGCGAGGCGACGAAGTATTTTCCCTTTGCAAAAGACCATTGCAGGGATAAGATTACCGGCATCCAACAACGCACCACCCCGGCAAATTCTCTCCGTACCCAACCCCAACCACTCAAACACCTTGCCTCCTAACATGACCGACCACCTCTGCCCTTCCGGAACATCCCAGCAACCGCGCTGCTCTCAGGTTGAAATCGAAAACCAGAGCAAAGCGATCAGCAGCAACCGTCAGTTGCTGGACGTTCTGGATGCTTTCCCCGGCTTTGTTCTGGTTCTCAACCATCCCCGGCAGATCGTTTTCGCCAATCAGGCCTTTCTGCATTTCCTTGGCGCAGCATGCCTTAGCGAGGTGCTGGGGAAAAAGCCGGGGGACGCCCTGGCCTGTGAGCATGCCGTGCAAAGCGTTCTAGGCTGCGGCACCACTGTCTTCTGTTCCACTTGCGGCGCGGCCAAAGCCACTCCTCTTCTGCACCAGCCGACAAACGGTGCAGTCCAGGAATGCCGGATCAGACAGGAAGGCAGCGGCAAGGCCTTTGATTTCCGAGTACAGACCGCGCCCTTCCCCGGCGGAGACGACAGCCTCTACCTTTTCTTTCTCACCGATATCTCCCATGAAAAAAGGCGGCGGGCCCTGGAGCGCATCTTCTTTCACGATGTGGCCAATATTGCCACCGGCATGGTGGGCATGAGCCGGACCCTCTGCGAAAAAGAGCTGAGCGCGGAAAAAAAGAAGCAGTTTCAGAAGGTTCTCCACCGCTATGCGCATCGGCTGGCCGACGAGGTCGAGGCGCAGCGCGATCTGGCTGCGGCGGAAAACAACGACCTGCACCTACAGGCCAAACCCTGCGCAAGCCTTGCCCTGCTGGACGAAGTGGCTGCCTTTTACAACAATATCGGCAACGCTCAAGCCAGCAGGGTGGAAATTGATGCCGATGCCGTGGCAGCGGAATTTTTCACCGATCCGCGGCTCCTGCACCGCATCCTGACCAACATGACCAAGAATGCCGTCGAGGCCTCCCCACCGGAGGCTGTGGTCCGGATCGGCTGCGAGCAGGCCGGAAACGACGACCTGGAGTTTTGGGTACACAACCAGAGCTGCATGCCCGAGAACGTCCAGCTGCAGATCTTCCAACGCTCCTTCTCCACCAAGGGCTCGGGCCGGGGGTTGGGCACCTACAGCATCAAATTGCTGGGCGAGCGCTACCTGAAAGGAAGGGTCAGCTTCACCTCCTCACCGGAAAAAGGCACCACCTTCCGCTTCAGCTGCCCCTGTAACATAGAGACAGCCAACCCCTGACCCCAGGCTGCATACACCTCGAAAGTCCATCCATTTTTACACGCCGCGTACAGCGCACCCATAACCCAGGAGGAAAAGATGGAAATACTCAAGGAATTCAAAGAGTTTGCCGTACGCGGCAACGTTATTGACATGGCGGTCGGCATCATCATCGGCAGCGCCTTTGGCAAGATTGTCAGCTCCCTGGTTCAGGACGTCATCATGCCGCCGATTGGGTTAATCATGGGCAATGTCGATTTTTCCAATCTGGCCATCACCCTCAAGGAAAAAACCGAGGGCGCCGAGGCGATCACCCTCAAATACGGGGTGTTCATCAACACCATTTTGGATTTCGCCATCGTGGCCTTCGCGATCTTCATGCTGATCAAACAGGTGAATCGCCTCAATAACAAAGAGGACGCGGTTGCGGCTGAACCGACAACCAAGGAATGCCCGCACTGTTGCTCCAGCATTCCAGCCAAGGCGAGGCGTTGCCCGCACTGCACCTCGGATCTCCAGGCGGCATAGCGGGGGGTGTGAGGGCTCCGCCCTGCCGGGAAAGATGGGCTGCCCCTAGAAACTGTTTGGGGGAAGGCGGTTCACGGTTACAGGTTGACGAAAGCAGGGGTTGCAATGGCTCTGCTTTCTGCATACCTTGCGGCTTGGCGCCTGCCTGGCTGACGACATGGGGCTTGGCAAAACGATCCAGATCCTGGCCTTCTTGAATGTCCTGAAAAACCAACGGGCAAATCAACCCGGCCGGGCCTCGCTCCTGGTCATGCCGGCCTCGCTCCTGTCAAACTGGATCAACGAGATCAACACCTTTTCCCCTGACCTGGTTTTCCTTGCCGCCCATCCCGACTTTCACAAACCCCAACCCGTCCCGCCCCTGCGGAGAGAGCAGCTCGATGCCCTGGATCTGGTGATCACCACCTATGCCCTTGTCCAACGGTACGACTGGCTGGGCGAGTATCCCTGGCACTCGGTGATTCTTGACGAGGCCCAGGCCATCAAGAACCCCGGCGCCAAGCAGACAAAGGCGGTCAAGGGGTTGACCGCAGCCAACCGGATCATCATGACCGGCACCCCGATTGAGAACCGGATGTCCGATCTCTGGAGCCTTTTCGATTTTGTCAATCCCGGCCTGCTGGGCACAGCCAAGGAGTTCACCGCCTTCACCAAGGGACTCGCGGAAACTCCGGCCGGCTATGCCGGCCTGCGCAGGG
The DNA here is from genome assembly GCA_021822005.1 of Deltaproteobacteria bacterium. Classification (GTDB taxonomy): domain Bacteria; phylum Desulfobacterota; class Desulfobulbia; order Desulfobulbales; family Desulfurivibrionaceae; genus Thiovibrio. The sequence goes on from JAJZSH010000066.1 coordinate 6,373, forward strand.
TAATCAGCCCGCTCATCCTCAGACGAATGAAAACCGACAAGTCCATCATCTCCGACCTCCCGGACAAGGTGGAGGTCAAGACCTGGGCTCCTCTCAGCAAAAAACAGGCCATTTTGTACGAAGAGATCATCGAGTCCATCAAGGAATCGCTTGCCGAGGCAGAAGGGATACAGCGCAAGGGGTTGATCCTCTCCGCCCTCATGAAATTCAAGCAGCTCTGCAATCACCCCTCCCAATATCTGGGGACTCACTGTTTTCGACGAAAAGGAAAGCGGCAAATTCGGGCGCTTACGGGAAATCTGCGAGACCATCCATGAAAAACGCGAGAAGGTCCTGATCTTCACCCAATTCCAGGAGATGACCGGCCCGTTGAGCCGCTTTTTGGCCGGGATCTTTCAGCGCGAGGGCGTGGTTCTCCATGGCGGGGTGCCGGTCGGCAAACGGAAGGATCTCGTGGCCAGATTTCAGGGGCACGACTATGTTCCGTTTTTCGTCTTGTCCTTGAAAGCGGGAGGGGTTGGCCTCAACCTGACGGCGGCCAATCATGTCATTCATTTTGACCGATGGTGGAACCCGGCCGTGGAGAATCAGGCCACGGACCGGGCCTTCCGGATCGGCCAGAAAAAAAACGTGATGGTGCACAAGTTCCTGACCAAAGGCACCATGGAAGAAAAGATCGATGCCATGCTGGAACGAAAATTACAGCTGTCCCAGGATATCATTGCCCCGACCGGCGAGAACTGGATCACCGAGATGAGCAATGACGAACTGCTCGACCTGTTTAGGGGCGGTTAAGGAATAAGCTGTGCATTTCGGATCATTCCTTTACCGCCCCTTATGCCGTCCCCACCTTTGAAAGGGGGAGATTGTTTTTGAACTACGGCTTACCTTGAACCCCTTGTAATCGAAGGAAAACCTCATGAGTTGCTGGAACAGATATCCCGACTATGTGTCCGTGGCTGAAAAAAAGGATAAGGCCGCGAAGCAGCTGAAGCAATTGCAAAAGAAGATACCGGGCATCAAAAAGGGTTGTTCCCGTCGCCAAAGGAGATTTCCTTCGACTGCAGTTGTCCGGACTGGGCCTCGATGTGCAAACATGTGGCCGCTGCCCTCTATGGCATTGGCGCCAGGCTCGACGAAGACCCCTTCCCTGTTCTTCACGTTGCGCGACGTGCGGACTGACGATCTGGTGGCCGAGGCCATCCAGGACAAGACGGCAGAGCTATTGGCAAAGGCCGAACGAAGCAGCGCCAAGGTCTTTGCCGATGCAGACCTTTCTTCCCTGTTCGGCATCGAACTGGACACACCACCTGCCTTTGCTCGCGAGAACATCAAGACCACAATCAAGAAAAGCCCCGCCCCAAAGGCAGCTGCGCAAAACCTGCGCAAGCCGGGCAAGAAAACCCCGATCAGCCGGCGCCCCCCATCGACCAGGTCGCTGCTCTCATTGCCAGGCATAAGGCCGGGGTGGAGGCTGGCACCTTGGCTGAAAAAACGGGGTTCGCCAAAACAAAAATTTACGCTTTGATGCCTCTTAACGAAACTCGGCAAAATGATCCAGGGGGGGTGAGGGCGCCCCGCCTGCACCAGTTTTGCCCGGGTGAATGCGATCCACGGTTTCGGTTGACAAGAAATAAGTATTGTGTCCCCGTAATTGCCGTGTCCCCGTAATTGCCAAGTATTGTGTCCCCGTAATTGCCCGTAATTGCCGTAATTGTGCGTAATTGTGATCAACATGGCTTACCTCATTGCCGGGAAGCTTGACTTCTGGCTACCCACATGAAACAGCGAGGAGCCTTTAGATTTCAGTTTTACTCAATAATTTCAGTGGATACAAGATAGTGATTTTCTTTTCAGAAATAGCGATCAATCTGTCTGCCTGAAATTTTTTCAATATTTCGCTTATGGTCTGCTGGCAGGACCCAGTCATGGATGCCATTTGCTCTTGTGTCAGACTAAAGGGGATCATGACCGGTTTCATCCAATCCTCCTGATCCAATAGAATATCATAACTCAGGTAAACCAAGAGCTTCGCTAACCGGGTGCTGACATCACATACCATAAGGTTCTCAATTTGCTCGCCAAGGTAGCGAAGCCTCCCGCCGAGGATATGAATTATTTTTTTGGCAAATTTAGGATAGCGGGAAAGAAGATCTTCGAAATCTGTTCTACGGATTTCATAAAGCACGCTGGGAGTAATAGTTTGAGCGTTGGCCTTTCTGGGCTTGGCGTCGACGATCTCGGCCAGCCCAAAAAACTCACCCTGCCGGCGTAAGAAAAAAATTGGTTCTTTACCTTCCAAGGTAGTCTTGAATATTCTTATGATGCCTTTTTCGAGGTAGAAACAGGAATTGCCAGGGTCGTCCTCGAAGAAGACTATATAATCCTTTCCTATATCCCTCCTTGTTGCCAGAGACATAAATTCTTCTTTTTCAACGGACAAACCGTTAAAGAAGTCATTTTCACTAAGGTGCCAATGGCTCTGCATTATCTTTTCCCAAAATAAAAATTTTATCATTTTTGGGAAAGATTTACAAGCTAAACCGCCCAATTCTAAGTGGGACTGTGAGACAGCAGTGATGTCTTAAAGTAGCTATTTCATAGCTATTGCCATCGACCAGATGCTCTTTATGTCGTTCATCCCTGGCCCGGCCCTTCGAGCGCCTGCATGACAAGACGAAACCACCCTTTTTCAAACGGGTAATTTCGTCTTGCTTGTATTCCAGCACACAAGGATCGTAGCGACTAAGCCGTTGTTAAAAAATAATTTGGTCATTTCGTATGGTCAAAACGGCAGCAGCGTTAGCGGCGTAAGGAGCCGTAAAGGAACGACCAGAACTGGACAAGTTGTTTTGTGACGGCTCCTAAACTTCCAGGCGATTCTTATAGCTGTAGGTCTTCACGTTTCCATAAATATCGGTGCACTTCCAAATGATAGAATTTTTTCCCATGAAAGGCTTAAGCGTCGCATTGCAGTACCCCAGTTGATACGGAACGCGAGTCTCGATGGCATTGCGCGGGCAAGCCTTGACACAAGACATACAATCCCAACAATCGCGGTTGTTCCGGCAAAAAGCCTTCATCGTCTCATCACCCACGGTCATAAGGTTGCCGGGGCAGACTTCCTCGCAAAAGGATTCTTCGCGACCCTCGCAACCGTTACATTTTCCTAAATTAACTCTTGGTGGCATTTAAGAACCTCCTTAAAATTCAAAATGATTTAATCTTATTGGTATCCAGCTTAAGATAAATAGCGGTCACCAGAAACAATTTTTTCGTAAGGCCTGGTAAAGGTAGTGATTTCACCTGTTTCAGGGTTCCTCCTACTCTCAACAAAGCAGTCAAAGTTGTCGTTGTCCACTTCAGGATAATCAGAGCGCGTCTGCCATCCCTGCCAACGTGTTTCCTTGCGAGCCTTTAAGTGGTGACAAACCGCTTCCGCCACATCCACCCGATCCATGGTTTCATTAGCTTGCATAAGATCGTGCAGATCCTTGGCTTTAAGATACTGGAACTGGCTTCGCAGCATCTTGATGTGCTTCAAGGCGTAATCCAGGCGCTCTTCATTGGTTCGATAATACTGGGAAGTGCCGCCAGCGTATTCGTCCATAAGACGCTGCAGCCGTTCCTTCATCTCCAAAGGAGATACGCCTTCGAAGTCATTATCCCGCATGAGTGGCATAAAGAGCCGTTCCTTCTCGGAATTCACCTGATCCATATCCAACTCAGGCAATTCGACCCCTTCCATATATTTAATAGCCCCGCGAGCAGCCAGCTTCCCCTCGGCAGCGCAGCCGCCCACAAACTTATTAGGGTTGCCCCCGGCGGTTTCGCCTGCGGCAAACATGCCTTGTACGGTTGTCATACGATCAATGTCCACCCAGTACCCGCCCATGGTGTGACCACCCACGATATATGGATCCGAGCCATAAGTCTCGATGGGGTCCTTTGTCACATCCTGCCCCCGGCTGGCGAGAAAAAGAACAAAGGACGGCCGCTCATTCAGATAATCGACCATCATGTCATCGACTAATTTGGGGTCCATGTTACGCGTGTCACAATATGTCGGTCCTCTTCCTGCCAGCCATTCTTCCATGGGGGCGTTCGCCCGGATGTAGCGCGGGGCGGCTTCACCGCCCAAATGGGCGTATCGTTCCTGCATGATCCTTTCGCCTTTGCAGTTAATGATAGGGGTCTTGTACCCTACGGATATTGTATCTATCGGGCCGCAGAAATCTTTAGATCGGGTGGCTACCCAACGTTGCTCCAGCGAGGTCAACTCCGCGCCCTGGCGATACCCCATGGCATAGCCCGAGCCCACGCAGTAAGGGCACATCCATATCTGGGCTCCGCTGTCGGTGGAGTCGGCCGTATACGATTTGTAAAGAGTGCCTGCTCCACCGGTGGAAACCACAGTGGCCTTGGCCCTGAAAACATAGAACTTTCCATCCCTCACGCCAAGACCCATTGCGCCAATGCACCTTTCACCATCCATTAGGAGCCCTGTTCCCGCAACACGGTTATAGACTTCGGCCCCGGCTTCAATAGCCTTCTCAGCCATAATGGGCTTGAGTTGTTCACCGTGGATGGAGATGTCCCACTTCCCGCGAAACGATGCTTTTCCCTTTTCGTCCCGAAGGATGGGGAGCCCCCAACGCTCAAGATCGTCTACGGCTTCGTTGAGTTCTTTGGCGTTGGACAGAGCCAAGTCCTCACGCAACGGCCCACCACCGACCTGAGCGCGTGACCAACGCACTAAATCTTCAGGTGTTTTACCCTCAGGGATATAGGTATTGATGGCGTCCATACCAGCCGAGCAAGCCCCGGAACGCATAATGTGAGCCTTTTCCATAATAACAACTTTAAGATCAGGATTATTTTTCTTGGCCTCCACGGCCACAAAACAACCGGCGTTGCCTCCTCCAACAATAAGCAAGTCGGCAGTTATTATCTCTACCTGTATTTCACCAAGGTTTTTGGGTTTGAATTTTATTGCTCGTTTAGTAGGTATATTTGTCATGACTAAACTCCTGTTTGTTTGGACTTAGTGAAACCTTTATTGAGAGCTGGCCCCTCTCGCTTGAACAGCATCCTGCGTTTTTTCAAGTGGATTCTCTGCTGATTCTTACGCTGCCAGTTTAACCGTCGGCAGCATCACGGTAAAAACCTCATCGGGTGTTTTCTTGCCCAGACCCGAATGCGCCTGGATCGGTGATAAGTGGCCCTCCATGATAAAATTAAAAATTCTCGCCGCATGGACTTCATATTGTTCCTCCTGTTTTTTTCTAAAAGGATTTACAAATCCTATAATGCCCCTGCTGCTCTGGCAGCCTCCCTTATAAGGTCAAAATCCTTATCAGTTATTGGAACAAAGCCTTCAATCTTTGCCGGTCCAGATACCGGAAATGCCTTTGCCGTCCCTGGCTTGAGCTTCAAAAGGGCATCTCTGACCTTTGCCGTAACTGCCTCATCTGCCTTCTTTGTTGCAAATAATGGAAAGTTTGTAATCCATGCGCTTGTCCCTATGACTCGAAATTCAGCACTATTGGGAACCTTCTCAAGGTCGTCCTCTCTTATTCCGCCCGCATCTGCTTTGCCGAATAATACTGCATCTGCAACAGCATCGCGTTTCTTAACAAATACCGGCGTAATTTCTGCTTTACTGATGCCTGCTTCCTTGAGCATGAGCATCTGCACAAGATAGGCTCCAGCAGAGCCGGGGTCCTGAAAGGCAATCTTCTTGCCTTTCAGGTCATGCAC